>JALSLH010000095.1 GCA_026988435.1 Methylophaga sp. | reverse complement strand
TTCTGAACCACTTACCTTTGCACTATCGATATACGCCTTGGTCAATGAACCACAGAAACTATTTGTGTCGGGGTGTCCCAGAATGACGAGTATCTTCTTTTTCATTGTTTCTCCTTAGCCTAACGCCAAATTGAGGGGCTTTTGGGGCAGATAGAGAGGAGGTGGCTCTAAGATAAACTGCTAGAATTCACTGAACTCAAATCAACCGCTGAGTACAAAAGTCCCTCTCGAATTTACTTGTTAGCTGTAATGCTAAGCTAAGGCTAATTTTACCAATGCATCCTTTTTTATCCTGCAATGGCAGCAACTAGGTTGTTTGTTGAGTGTATCATGATGCAAGCCAATAATGATTTATAACGAATAAATACAATAGACAAGATAACACCTAAAAAGAAAATACTCCCTGAAGCTTGAACCCAGCCTCCAATAGTAGAATGTGTTTCTAATAGCCACCAACCTGGATAATGTATTAAGACAAATAGTAGCACTGTAGTAAGAATAGCTCGTGCTTTTTTATAATGTTGCTCGAATACGGGTAGAAGGTAACCTCTAAATACAATCTCCTCGGTAATTACTGCTATAGATACAGCAGACCAAAACGGAACTGAAGAAACACTATCAAATGATATTGATTTTCCGCTTGAAAGTAATGTTAACGGTAAGACAATTGATAAAAATATGACACTGCTAATAACCCCAATTTTCACGTCTGTTAATAATTTATTTGAGATGCCCATAGCCTCAAAACTTAGAGGCTGAATAATTTTATGGATAAAATATAATGGAGCGAGAAAGATTACTACACGAACTATTTCTTGTGCAATTTCACCAACCAGCCCATCAATAACAACGATTCTGGGGTACAGAAAAGCAACATAGCCTAACCAAGCTAAAAACAAGTAAGTAATATAAATATAAGGTATTTGTATACTACTCTTATTACTTTCTAACATTAATGAACTCTTATTTTGGCGTTTTGATTTATTATCTTTAACTGTAGAGATTATTACTGATATGTTGATGATAACGCAATGTTTGAATTTTTGGGCAGCTAACGTTCTAGTTAAGGGGCGCCGCGCTTTTTGCGGCGTCCCAAGTGAGCGGAGTGAACGAACTTGAACTTTTTGTTATGTTTTTAATCACCTTATTTTTCTTAATGTACCTAATGATGACTTAACAGTATTTTGATTAATTATCGTATACCGCATACTTGTCCCTTTCATTAATCCATTTTCATACGTTACTAAAACAGTATTATTTTTTATTTCATATGATACTTTTTCAATGATTCCGAGGGCTTCTGTTTCACCACTTCGGAATGTAATGGTCATCGGAACTATACCTTTCATTTTCCATGTCCCCTCAAGCGGGCCAGGATTTCCACCATCACATGCTGTCAGAACCAATAGCAGAAATACGCAAATTATCCGGGGTATGTATTTTGACATTTTTCAACTTCCTTATTCATAAACATAACGATCTTAATAAGGGGCTCGCGGTGCTTTTCTGCGAGTCCCAGAGAGCACAGCGAACGGCTTGATTTTTTTGTTATGAGGCATTATGTACCATTGTTATATTTGCCCTTGAATATACTGGGTGTTGTTCTTTAGTAACAGACTCAAATCCGTGTTTTGTATATAATGCTATGGCAGTTTCTAGTTTTGTATTGGAAACTAAATAAACTTTGCTAGCTTTAATTTCTTTGGCTTTGGATAAACATACATTAATTAATTTCTCTCCGTATCCTTTTCCTTGGTGTTTAGGTGACACAGCCATTCTGGCTAGCTCATAAACATTGTTGCCTTCGTTGAACAAGGCACACACCCCAACTACTTCATTATTTAAAACCAAACTATAAATATACCCACCATCATCTATAACTTTTTGTGGGTTTTCCGCCAATTTACGGTCTATATCTTCTAGTTGAAAATAACTGATGATCCATTCTTCATTTAAACGAATGAAGTCATTTAGATATTTACTTTCATTCTCAACTATTTCCAATTTTTTGTTATGTTTTTTTAGCAATTCGCCCCTTTTGAACTGTAATGTCGAATTTCATTTTAAGCAATTGATTATAAGATATTTTAGGTTGATGCATATTAATATGGCTGATAACTCCATTTGTTGCATTTAAGGTACAATTAATGGGGGCTCCATTGGCAGGATTAATATTGAAATACAATAATTTTTCATACATTTTAGTACGACTAAAAAAATATTTACCAGTGTATTTGAATTTTAGATGAAGCAATGACCAATGGCAAAAATATAAACTTATGTCACCTGTATCAAACCTACGGAACACATTGGCAGATTCAATTTGCTTATCAAAGGTTTCTAGGTGCTCACCCTTCAATACTTCTCTTAATTCAATAATTAATATTTGTTCAACCTTGTTAAGCGGTGGCCAAATAAAGTTTAATGAAACTCGGATCATCCAAAAAAAATAATTTATAAAAAGGGTTAGTGCTTCAAATAATGAGCTCATATATTACTTAGCCCAAAACATAACGTCGCAAATCACCGGCGGCAAAAAGCAGAGCGACGAAGGAGCGGCGCTTTTTGCCGTCCGAGTGCATTTGCCTTGTTATACATTGCTGGCAACTGGCTTTATTCAACCCAAATACCATTTTTAAATAATTGAAACCACTTTTCAATGTCCTTTGGGTTATGTAGCTTGGTTTTTTTAAAAACTTCTCTTGCAAATTCAATAGGTGAAATTCCATTTGCTGTTATTATATTTCTGTCAGTTACTGAAGATTCAGATTGATATTTTTGTTCACCTTTATATTTAGGCGCCATATGTTTTAAGTATTCTAATGCATTACTCGTATGTTTTACATTATCCAAATACCCCTTTTGACCTAAAAATGTAGTCGCGGCACATATTGCGGCAATCGTTTTATTTTTGGAATTCAGCTTTTCTACGAGTTTATCAATTCCTTTTATGGACTTATCTTCCCAAGCATTTCCTCCGGGCAGAACAAGAACTGAAATATTATCTATATTTAATTGTTTAATTGATAAGTCAGGTTTAATTTTAAGTCCACCAACCGAGGTGATTTCCAAACCATCAGTAGTAAAATATTTTAAGCTGGCTTTTTCGCTTTTTTTCAATTCAGGTGTTAAATACGCGATTTCCCAATCAGAAAACCCATTGAAAAGAAAAACATAAATATTTTCTGTGCCCATGATTACCCTGTTTAGTATGTTGCCAACGATTGAGTATATTTTTCTTTTATGTATAACTTGTTATTAACGGGAAAGGATTTTCCCTGTAATTCTTATACATATACGGACTATAACGCCTAGTAATATGATAATCAAGAGAAAACAGTGCGACATTGTGAGGCTGATTTAAAGCAAACATCGAAAATGTATGATTATTATGCTTCTACGGGCTATAATGCCTAGTAAGTCGATAATGAAGAGAAAACAGGGTGGATTTATGGCCGCATTCCAAAATAAATCACAAGATCGTGTTAAGTTTAAACCACAGTCTATTAAAATAATGGATCAAGTTCGGGAGGTACTTCGCTATCATCATTATGCAAAGCGCACGGAGGAGGCTTACGTTAAGTGGATTTTAGCTTTTATTCGCTTTAATGATACGCGGCATCCTAAGTTATTAGGTAAGAAAGAGATAGAGTCTTTTTTATCAGATATGGCAATGAATAAAAATTATGCTGCATCAACACAAAATCTTGCTTTCAATGCCATTATTTTTCTCTATAAACAAGTATTAGACTTGCCGATTGCAGATGATTTAGATCCTGTTCGCTCAAAAAAACCTGTTCGGTTACCTGTGGTTTTAAGTCAAGGAGAAACGAGGAAATTATTAGCCGCAATGACGGGGATTAGATCTTTGATGGCGAAAATAATGTATGGCGGTGGTTTGAGGGTGATGGAAACATTGCGCCTGCGTATTCAAGATGTTGATTTTGGCAATGGTTACTTGATGATTAGGGATGCTAAAGGCGGTAAAGACCGTACAACACTGTTAGCCCCATCTATTGTTGACGAGCTAAAACAGCATTTAGTGGGGGTGCGACAATTATTTGAACAAGACTTAGCGCAAGGGGTTGCGGATGTTTATTTGCCTAATAATTTAGCAAAAAAATATCCGAAAGCCAGCTCATCATGGGAATGGCAGTATGTTTTTCCTTCTCAGAGCTTATCAAAAGATCCACGCAGTGGACAAATACGACGCCATCATTTGGATGAATCTGGTTTGCAGAAAGGAATAAGAGCGGCAAAGAATAAAGTGGGTATTGATAAACGGGTGACTTCACATACTTTGCGTCATTCTTTTGCTACGCATTTGTTGGAGGCTGGCACAAATATTCGCGTTGTACAAAAGTTATTAGGCCATGCCGATGTGAAAACTACGGAAATTTATACACATGTATTACAGCAAAATTTGAGTAGTGTTGTTAGTCCGTTGGAGGCGTTGTTTGGCAAGGAAGTGGATTCCCGATAAAAGATCTCGGGAATGACGGGGCTTTTTGATCTCGGGAATGACAGGGCTTTTGAACTCGGGAATGAAGGGTTCTTTCAGCTCGGAGGTGGCAGGTTCTTTGAGATCGGAAGTGGCAGGCTCTTTGAGCTTGGTAATGACAGGCCTCTTTGACATCGGAGATGATGATAAGGAGTTAGTTTTTCCGATATTGCCAAGTAGGTGATTGCTCATTATTAATAATGTTGTGGCTTATTAACCATTGCTTGGCATCTTCGGCATCATTTTTAAACCAAGCTTTGGCACTGCCTAAGCGGAAGGTATAGCCCCAA
Source organism: Methylophaga sp. (assembly GCA_026988435.1). Classification (GTDB taxonomy): domain Bacteria; phylum Pseudomonadota; class Gammaproteobacteria; order Nitrosococcales; family Methylophagaceae. The sequence continues at coordinate 35,559 of JALSLH010000095.1, read as the reverse complement.
CTATCCATATCGGTCATCATTCTTTCTTTTCCCATATCAGGAATATGATCAGACAATATGATTTGTAAGTAACAGACACCATTTTCTTCGTCATAATCGCCTTCGGCATCGGTATCTAGTTTGCCTCGACGGATAGGATCCATGCAGATGTAATGCCCTGATTCATGTAGGGCAGAATGGACGGGTGTGTCATGGCGAAGGTAGAGTTTATTGCCAATCAAGCCGGCTTCACGCTCACCGAAAAAGCTTCCGGGAATGGTGTCATTATTAGCCACATGTTTAATTTCAATACCGTAAGGTTTGAGTAATTTAGCAAGTTGCTGCTGGCGTTGTGGGCTACAATTTAAAACATTAGTAGGGTCGTCAGACACGACGAGCATCACCAATAATATGATTTGTGACCATGCCGGCGAGGGTTAAGCCAAAAATAGAGGGCATATAACTCATGGTGCCGTTCACTGCGCGTGGGCGACCACGACCGACTTGTTCAGGTGGTAGTGGTAGAAGGGGAGATTCGATTGAATAAACGGTTTGAACACCTTTGCCAACACCTCGCCTGCGAAGGTATTTGCGTAGTTGTTTAGCCAGCTTGCACATGGATGTATCCATAATATCGCCTGTACGGATCAGTGATGGGTCAAGTTTACCACCGGCACCCATGCTGGCAAAAACAGGTGTTTTATTGCGCCATGCTGTTGCTATTAACTCGACTTTACTGCTCATGCTATCAATGGCATCGACCACCACATCAAAATCATCCGTTAACACATCAGGAATGGTCGTCGGTGTGAGAAACTCAGTATCAATGTTTATTTTGCAGTCTGGATTGATATCTTGAATACGTTGTGCCATCACTTCGACTTTGAGTTGGCCAACAGTTGAATTAAGCGCAATGAGTTGTCGGTTAATATTTGATGCTGAAACCACATCATGATCAACCAAAGTTAGTTGTCCTACGCCCATTCTGGCTAAAGCTTCGGCTGTGAAAGAACCCACACCGCCCATGCCGGCGAGAAATACATGGCTTGCTTGCAGGCGTTCGATGCCTTGATCGCCAATTAAAATATGGGTGCGTTCGAATAGAGGATTGGAGTTTGTCATGGTTTATTTTAACCTAAACCAGGCTTGCATCTCTACTCAAGTGAAATCAATTTTCAGCTTTATAATTTTAGGTGCTGTTAGCGGGGAGCTTAATTGATACTAAGATTCCGGCTAATAGCCTGCCGGAATGACGAAAAGTGGGTGTATGACAGTATATTATTCTTGTTTGGAGGCGCAGGGCACACACATGGTGGATGCAGGATCAATTTCTAGACGTTTAGGATTTATTTCATCATCACAAACACTGCAAAATCCATAATCACCTGACTCGATTAGTGCGAGTGCTGAAGATATTTTTCTAAGTTGTTGTTGCCGTAGCCGTGTAGTTTCAACGGCCATTGACTGTGATTGCATGGCATCCATTCTTGACACTCTGCCGACACTGGCTTGATCAAGTTCAACGGTTTCAGTTGCGCTTTGTGCCATCTGTTGTGAGGCCATGAGCTCATCACGTTGTTCTTCTAATAACTGCTTAAATCTTTGAATATCGTTATCAGTCATATTGTGCCATGTCACTAGGTTGTTTGTTGAAAAACAACGGTACAATCTTTGCCTTGGTGCTTTGCCTAATAAAGTGCTTTGTCGGCATAAGATATAAGCGTATCAAGATCTGCAGGTTCGTCGGGTATATTAATACTGATACCAATGCTGGTTGTTAATGTGATCGTATTTTTACCACTTTTGATATTCAGCGTTCTAGTATGCTGATGGAGTCGCTCTGTAAATTGAATCGCTTGTTTCTCGGAAGTATCAGGCAATAAGATAATAAACTCTTCGCCGCCAAATCGACCAGAAATATCACTCGAACGATTTACTGTTTTAATGGTTTTTCCAAATGATACGAGAACCTCATCACCCACGAGATGTCCATAATTGTCATTAATTATCTTAAAGTTGTCTAGATCAAGCATTAAAATGGCAAAAAGACTATTATTACGATTAGCAAGATTTATATAGCGGGAAGCTTGATTTATCCACTCGCGCCGACTGAGCAACTGGGTTAGATAATCAGTGCTGGCCAACTTCCGCATTTTAGTCTCAATTTCAATAGTTTGATATAACAATTTAATTGCGCTGAAGCTTACAATAGGTGCAACAATAAGTGGTACAACGGTGGCAACTATATAGCTAGGTAAAAGAAGTTGGGAGTCAACATCTGTTATATAGATGATTAAGCTGGTACAGAGAAGAGATATAAATACGGAAACAACTGTGATCGTTATCACGGCTAAATGAAGGCCAAGCTTTAAAATAAGTTTTTTCACGTAATAAAGTATCGCACAAATAGAAGGGGAATTGTGCGATTCAGTCGGCTTATTATGGTGAGGTAATGATAATACGCTCAGGGGAAGCGCTGACAGGTGTTTAAAAATGATTGAAAAATATGGGCCCAAAATGGCAAGCTAAATAGACGGGATAATAATGACATATTGCTAAATTCCTTGCTTATTTGCCAGCGTTAATACGCGTCGGCAATTTGCCGTTGTAGCCATGGCAATTCCATCTTTGCTTTCAGAACGTAGTGTTGCTAATACATCTAATATTACAGCAATATTCTCAGGCGTGTTGTGTTGCTGTTTCATCAAATGTAATGGCATATCGGGCGCATCAGTTTCGAGTGCGATGCTTGATAAAGGAAGTTGACTGACCATCGCTCGTAATCGTGTTGCATTTGGGTGGGTTATTGCACCTCCAATTCCTAATAAGAACCCAAGAGATTGGTATTGCTGTGCTTGTTGTAAACTGCCGTTAAAAGCATGAATAATCCCGCCAGATACAGGGTGTTTTTTTAATAAAGAGATTGTTTGTTCATGTGCTTTTCTAACGTGTAGTAAAACAGGCAGTTTCGATTGTTGGGCAATTTTTAATTGTTCTGTAAATAAATGTATTTGTAAATCTTTATCATGATCGGCAATATAAAAATCAAGACCAATTTCACCGATGGCAATAATGTGATGATTTGAAATTTGCTCTGTCAATTGATTGAGATGTTCGGGCTGATGCTCGTTTATAAACATAGGATGTAATCCCAGCGCGGGATGAAGCATTGTAGATTGTTTACAAACGGCTAATAAGTTGTCCCAACTATTAGCGGTCACGCCCGGGATCACAATGTCATTAACGCCTATTTGCTGACAATGAGTAAGTATATATTCACGATCTAGATCAAATTGTGCGAAATCAAGGTGGCAATGACTGTCAATTAGGTACATAATTAAATGCTAATATATGGTTTGGTAATTTAAGAATGAAAAGTGAAACGAAACGTGCCGCCGCGGCGCATGAACTTCTGATGATGAATTTGTCTTTTTTCCATTTACTTGTGCCTGTTGCTATATTAAGTAGCGGTCATATTGCTTTGTTTTTAACCTTAGCACTAATTAGCTCGGTTGTAATAATAATTTGGATAGCAATGAAAGCTAAACAAGATAATGATAGTGAACTGGTGCAGGCTCACTGGAAATTAGCTTGGCGACGTTGTCGATTATTGTTGGTTGGCTATGCTGCCTCGGCTGGGATTATGTTTTTAGCTTGGGGCTTGGGAGCTATGCAGACAGATCCTAAAATGAGCGGTATTTTATTAGTCGTGTTTAGCCGAATTGCTGTTGTGCCTACGATAGTGATCGTGTTGATCTTATTTGTATTATCAACATCTGCATTGTCTCAAGCTCGGCAAGGTGAGCTGCCAATAAAATAATTAGTCCACACTACTTAAGCCTTCACCTCGGGGATCACTGGCGGCGGTTAGTTTGTCGGCTGTTTTAATAATCACTTGCATATTGCCATATTGGCGGTTGAGTACTTTAATCTCGTGGCCATATTGCTTTAATTGTTCTATTTCTTGTGTATCGAAGCCGGTAGACTCAATTTGAATTTTGTTGGGTAAATATTGATGATGATAACGCGGGTTTGAAACGATGGTTTCAACATCTTTGCCATCAACAAAATCTAAAATCCCAAGTAAGACCATGGTGATAATGCGACTACCACCGGGTGTGCCAATAATCATTAAACGATTATTATCCTCGATAAAGGTAGGCGTCATACTGGATAGAGGACGTTTGTTAGCTTCAATAGAATTGGCATGATTGCCTGTTAAACCATAGGCATTTGCTGCACCCACTTGAGCTGAAAAATCATCCATTTCATCATTGAGTAATACGCCAGTGCCTTTTGCCACAAAGCCTGAACCAAAAGGGTAGTTAATACTTAATGTGGCTGCAACTCGATTGCCGTCTTTATCGATGATTGAGAAGTGAGTGGTATCTTCTCCTTCTGTTGCATCAATGGCTGAGAGCTCATGATTATTGGTGGCAGAATTTAGATCAATACTAGATACTAAGTCTTTAGCGTAAGATTTGGAAGTGAGGCGTGAAATGGGAACGGTAATAAAATCACTATCGCCCAGATAGCGACTTCGATCGAAATAGGCTCGGCGCATTGCTTCAACAATAAGATGTTTTTGTTGAATACTATCTGCTTTATCAAGTGGTAACTGTTCCAGTTGGTTCAATATCGATGTAAGCACTATTCCACCGGATGACGGCAGTGCCGCCGAGGTGACTTTATAAGCTTCATATGTACTGATTATGGGGGAGCGTTCTTTTATTGTGTAACTCTTTAAGTCTTGTAATGTCCAAATTCCACCGGCTTGTTGTACGCCATCAACTAAGTTTTGAGCAATTTCTCCTTGATAAAAGCCAGCGCGACCATGTTGAGCCAGCTGTTCAAGTGTGTGAGCTAAATCAGTTTGGATAATTCGTGTGCCTAGTTCTGGAACTTGGCCATTACGTAAGAAGATTGTTTTGGCTTGTTTTGAAGCATTGAGTGCTCCAAGTCTAAAGCTGATTAACTTTTGATAATGACTGGAAACTTCAAAACCTTGTTTAGCGTAACGAATAGCAGGGGCAAGGGTTTGTGCTAAGGAAAGTTGACCATATTTTTGACTGAGATGAGCAAGTGCGGCGGGGACGCCGGGGATACCTGATGCTAACGGTCCATTAAGGGATAAGTTAGGATCAACTTTTCCGTTTTTATCGAGATACATGTCTTTATGTGCCGCATTAGGCGCTGTTTCACGGCCATCAATCATTGTTTGAAAGCCATCACTAGCTCGGTGTAATAACCAAAAACCACCACCACCTAAACCAGAGCCAGAGGGTTCAACAACGGCTAATGCCGCACTTACTGCAATCGCGGCATCAAATGCATTACCGCCTTGATTCAGTATCTCAAACCCTGCCTGCGTGGCTAGGGGATGAGCTGTGGCGATTGCCGCCTCTTTATTCTCGCTAGCAATGACTTGAAAACAAATCAAAAGCCAAAAGAAAATAGAGAGTAGTTTCATCTTATCTATGTTGCTTTTGTAGCGATAGTTGTCGTTGATTTTCTTTCAGTTGTTGCTTTTCAGCGCGATGAGCAGCAATAGTTTTGGCTGATTCAGCACCAATATGAGCCTCACCACGTTGCTCAGCCAGCTTCATCTGTTTTTCACGCTCAGCGAAACGTGCTTTTTGTTCGACAGTTGTTTTATCAAAACAGTGAGGGCAACTGACCCCATGAATATAATGTTCTGATTGCTGATCTTGTTGAGTTATCGGCATACGACAAGCATTACATTGGTCATAGTTACCTTTTTCTAATTGGTGATCAACGGTAACGCGTTCATCAAATACAAAACATTCGCCTTGCCATAAGGTTTCTTCTTCAGGAACTTCTTCTAGGTATTTTAGAATGCCACCTTCGAGATGATAGACTTCTTCAAAGCCTTGTTCTTTCATATAGGCGGTCGATTTTTCACAGCGAATGCCGCCAGTGCAGTACATGGCAATTTTTTTATGTTTTGCAGGGTCAAAGTGTTGTTTCACATAATCTGGAAACTCTCTGAAACTATCAGTAACGGGATTAATAGCATTTTTAAAGGTACCTACCTGTACTTCATAATCATTTCGGGTATCGACCAGCAACACTTCAGGATCGCTAATTAGCTCATTCCAATCATTAGGTTTAACGTAAGTGCCGACAATGTGTTTGGGATCGATACCATCGACGCCCATGGTGACGATTTCTTTTTTCAATTTAACGCGGGTGCGTAAAAAAGGCATTTCTTCAGTGAATGATTCTTTGTAACTGATCCCTTCAAATCTTGAATCATTTTGTAAATAGGTCAATAAACGATCAATATTCGTGCGGGAACCTGCAACAGTGCCATTAATGCCTTCTTTGGCTAATAATAATGTGCCACGAATATCTTGTTGAAGCATAAAGTCGAGTAATGGCGGCTTTATTTCTTGATAGTCTTCTAATGTGACAAATTTGTAGAGTGCACAGATAACTATTTGTGACATGCGGGTTTCCTCTTATCGATAACACTAGCTATTTTACGTTTATTTTTAAAGACTGTCTTCGTTAAAGATATTATTTTGTAACGAGTGTTATTGAAATTAGTCATTAGAGAGTATGATTAGTTTTTTATCTAAATTACGGAGCTAATTATGGATAAGGATAATAAAAATCAGAAACTGCCGGTATGGTGGCATCAAGATCATGAAAAATGGATTGAAGAAGTGGGACAGTGGCAACATGAATCAGACCGTTTAGTTGCATTATTATATCAATTGGAATGTGCGTTGCCGGAACATAACGCGATGCTTAATAATCATGTAGAAGGTATTCAACAGCATGAAGGCTATCTTTTACGGTTTGAAAGTGGAATGATGGAGTTTGATTCACTGCAAGAGCAGGAGAAATATCATCTCAATTTAGCACGATTGCATAAAAAAATGGGTCAAGAGCATCACGGTTTGAAGAAAACGTATGCAGAAGAAATGGAAAAATTTAGACTTTTGCTGAATAGATTATTGTGCGAGTGCGATAAAGAGGATTAGCTTCCCCATTGGCGGACACCGCCCGTATCAATATGAATAAAGTCAGATTTTGAGTATCTTCCTACACCACCCATTTCTAGACTAAGTGCTGCTTTGTGTAGCGATGCAAGTTGGCATTTCGGTAAGCGAATATCGATAGCCATGCCTTTCATATGGAAGCTTTTCTTGGCTACGCCACTAGTGCTGTCACGTAGTGCAGCATTTGACTTCGGTGAACGATAGCCTGAAATAACATGGAAAGCTTCACTGCTATCTACCTTAGAGTGAAGAAGGTTTAATAACTCAATAAGGTTTTGGTCAATAGCCTCAATATCACCTGTGCGGTGATCGCGTAAAACACGATTAATCGCGACCAGTTCATCGGCTTGATATTCACCTTCCGCCCAATAGGTGGCATCAATACTTTCACCTGTGTGCAAGTTAAGCAGCGATAATTTTCGGTCAGGTTGCTGTAGTGTGTTTGCAAAGGCACTTGGTGTTGCAGCAAGACTTGCTGTTAAGCCTAAACCAAATTGTAAAAAACGACGCCTGGACGTCACAATGTTTACAGATGATTCTAGTTGTAGATTAGATCTAAACGTCATTACTTCACCTTAGCGAGCTAGTCTTGTTTTGACATAAGCGTCGAATTATAAATAGTTTTTACCGTAAATTACAAGTGCTTTACCATTCGCTCATCGCGTTGATAAACATCTGGGGAGAAGTTTACTTCATTACCGTCTGTCCAAACAGTGAAGTAGACCGCATAAACAGATAATGATTTTGTCACTTTTCGACCGCGATTTTCTTTGCTTTCAATCATCTCTAATATTGTTTTCGGTTCATATCTGTCTGCTAAGCTAAAGTTAGCCAAAGCAATAGGATCTTCAACTCGAATACAGCCTGAACTAAGCGAACGCATTGTTTTATTAAAGAGTCTTCTATGATTGGTATCATGCAGATAAATGGCCCATTTATTGGGGAATAAAAATTTTATTTGGCCTAAGGCATTATGATCACCGGGATCTTGCCTTAGTATGTAAGGAAAGTTGTTCTCATTTAAAGCATGCCAATCAATTAGATAGGGATCTTGTTCAATTTTTTGACCATTTTCACGTGTAAATACGCGAATATCATGGCTATAAAAATAATTAAAATCATCTTGTTGCTTAGGCAATAGATCTTTAACTGCTAACTTTCTAGGAACATTCCAATAGGGGTTTACAACGACACGATTCATCTGGCTTGCAAAGCTGGGAGTTTGTCGCTTCTTACGCCCCACGATCACACGCATTTTTAATTTCTCATCACCATTATCTATGGCACTCAAGCTGTAATTGGCTAAGTTTATGAATAGATGTTGCGAACCTAAATTATCGGGCATCCAACGACGACGTTCTAACGCCACTTTTATTTGCTGCACACGATAATTTGCCGATAGATTCATTGATCCGATCGTACCTTTACCGATAATACCATCTACTTTTAAGCCATGTGTTTCTTGAAAATGGCGCACTGCTTGCTCTGTTTGGGCATCATACTGAAATGATTCGATATTATCTGAGAGTGGAATATGAGTATCTTCAAAAGCTAATCTAGCGCGAATAGCAGGCAGTTGCTGATGACTATCACCTAGACGTATAGATGGTGTTTTTGGGATCTGAGGCCAGCCACCTCGGGCAACAAACCTTTGATATCGAGCCAATGCGTCGGTGAGAGTTTTATATTCAGCAGAGCTTGGAATAAGTGAATCTAACTCTACTCTTAGGTGCTTAGCAAGCAAGGCTTGTTGCAAAAAATTGTTAGCATCAAACTGAGCTTGCGGAATAAACCAATCGGGATCGGCTTCATTAGCGTTGAGCCTGCCTACGCTCAGGTCATGGATAAGTTTGAGCAGACCGTCAGTGAGTAAAACATCAAATTGTTGAGCGGTAATTGCACTTTCAGAGGGATCTAATTGTTTTAAAATGGCATAGTGATAATCTTCAGGATCTAAACCATGCCGAGAAGAAGCAGATATAAAATCAATTGCGTCAAAAGCTTGAGTTGATGGCCGCTGCTGTTCAAGCCAAAGATAAGCAGGGTCATTACTATAAAATTGTGATAAAGCAACAAGGTTAAGTTTGTAAGTATTGTCTTGTTGGGAGTGTGCCAGCCAAGTAGGCACAATAGCATTGGCTGATAAGCTCATACATAATAAAATAAAGCTTATTGCTACGGTGTTTTTAAATATTTTCATTGATGTTCTTTAGCATTTTGATTATAGAGTGTAGCGGCTATATTTTAGATTTAATGAGTAGCCATATAAAAAAAGGCCCACCTAATAAGGTGGTGATCACGCCAACAGGAATTTCGGCAGGGGCGATAATCAGCCTTGCAATTGTGTCACAAAGAATAAGAAAAGCGCCGCCAAACAGTAGTGTAGCAGGGATAAGCCAGCGATGATCATTTCCAATTAATAATCGGCACATATGGGGAACCATCATGCCGACAAAGCCGATAGGTCCACACACGGCAACGATAGCACCCACACAAAGCGAACTAATAAAGAAAAGGGCGTAGCGTATACGCTGCACATTTACACCGCGGCTAATGGCTATTTCGTCACCCGTCATTAATAGGTTTAATTCACGGCTTAACCATAATACAACTGCGACACAAAGTGTAACAAAAGGTAATAGCTGCAAAATGTCGTGATAACCAACGGTACTTAAGCTACCCATTAACCAGCGTAAAATACGAAATGAGTCGGTTAGATTGCTTAAATATTGGATAAATAGAATTAAGCTAGAAAAGAAAAAGCTGATAGCTACGCCTGTTAAAAGCAGTGTTTCAGTTGAAAAATGACTGTGAAATCGACTGAGGTAATAGACAAAGCTAATAGAAAGCAATGCGCCTATAAAGGCTGAAAATGAGGTGCCATCAATACCTATAAATGAAAAACTTAAACCCAGAAAAACATACAATGCCGCGCCAAGTGAAGCGCCACTGGCAACACCAAGCGTAAAAGGTGTTGCCAGTGGATTGCGAAACATTGCTTGAAAAATCATGCCGCAAAGCGATAAACCCGCACCGGCAATAAATGCAAACAACATTCTTGGTAGGCGAATTTCATTTAGGATGTGTTGCTGTATTTCAACACTCGTCGCATGCGACAAGCCTAAAAATGGACTACCCACCACAATAATAAGCGTGGCCAGTGCAATAAAAAATAATGTAGCTCGTCTATTTGATGTCATAAGGTTTCACTTACGAGTGCGATCTTGGCACCTGTTTGCGGATGCTTGGCAAATACAAACTGTTGATCATAAAGTGTATGTACATGTTCTGTTTCTAAAAACTCAGATGCGGCGCCAAACCACATTTTGGCGCCATTTTTTAAAGCCAGAATGGATGAGCTATGTTGCACGGCATGATTTAAATCGTGGCTTACTTCGATTACGCTTATTCCATGCTGTTGGTTCAGTTTAAGAATAAGTTGGTGTACTTCGGCTTGATAGTGCGGGTCAAGAAAGCTGGTGGGTTCATCTAGCAAAAGCAAAGGTGATTGTTGACATAACGCCGCAGCGATCATAATGCGCTGCTGTTCACCGCCACTTAATGTTTGCATTTGGCGCTGTAAAAAAGATTCCGTGTCGGTGATCGCAATGGCTTTTTCAAAAGCATCTTGGTCATCACTAGCCCAGTCAGATAATGCGGTATGATGGGCATAACGACTCATTTTAATAAAATCGATAACAGTAAAATCGAGCTGGGGGCCATGCGCTTGAGGAACATAGCTAATTTGTTGGGCGCGTTGTTTTTGACTAAGCTGAGACAGTGTTTGTTGCTGAATTAGGATATCACCAGAAGTGGGATTAATTATACCGAGTAGCGCTTTTAGCAATGTACTCTTGCCTGCACCGTTTGAACCTAGCACACACAGATAATCGCCGTTATTGATTTGAAAGCTAATGGAAGATAATAAGGTGGTGTTAGCTATTTCTATCGAGAGATTATTTACTTCCAATAATGCACTCATAGCGAGATTTCATCCCACCGAATTTCAGGGTGAATAAGTTTGGCAAGTTGTTCAAGTAATAATAGAACACGTGGCCCGGGAATGGTGGCATAGCTTTCTTCAACGATATAGATACGATTATTTTTCACGGCATTAATATACTTAAGTGATTGCCAGCGTTGTAGCACTTGTTGGAGATCGGCATTGTGGTCATCAGCTTCTGGATAAATATCAACAATAATATCAGGATTAAGCTGAATAATACCTTCAACAGATAAAGAAGGTACATTAAGTCGCTTATCTTTATATACGTTGGTGCCACCTGCGAGTTCAATTAAATCATTATAAAAATCATTTTGACCGGCAATATACACTGTGTTTATATTCTCATTACTGGTGCTGTTCCCTAGTGAAATCATAACGCTAGGGCGATCAGAATTCATTGTTATGCTCTTGATGTGATTGATGGTTTTTTCTAGGGAATTTAGCAGTTCGTTGGCTTGTTGCTGATGTGATGTTCGCCGCCCAATGGCAACGATAGTTTCTTTGATATCAGTTAAGCTAGCACTACGAACGGCGAGGGTGGGAATATTTAACTGTTGCAGTTGCTTAATGGTGCGCAATGAGTTGGCAGGTAGAATAACGAGATCCGGTTCTTGGCTAACAATAGCTTCTAAATTAGGATTAATTAGTCCCCCTACTTTGGGTAAGTCAAGCACTTCTATGGGGAAGTCACAATAATCGCTGACGGCAACCACTCGATCAGCTAAGCCTACAGAAAATAAGGTTTCCGTAATGCTCGGAGATAACGAAATAATGCGCTGTGGATTACTATTAATTTGAACAGCAGGTCGGTCAGGCTCTGATTTTATTGCTATTAAGACAATAATAAACAATAGCAAAAACAAAAAAAGAGGCCAAAAACGGCGCATTCGTTATCCTTAAACAAGTATAAAAGGTTTATTATAATGACTTATTCTCAGGACGTATTAAAAATTAATGAAGCAAATACAACAAATATTTGACACTGCTGACTTACTTTATTCTCAAGCAGAAATTGAACTCGCTTTAGATAAACTCGGCCTTGCCATAACAGCACAGTTTTCTGGTTTAAACCCCGTTGTTTTATGTGTCATGAATGGATCAGTTGTAGTGACTGGAAACTTGCTACCTAGGCTAAATTTTCCGCTAGAATTAGATTACATTCATGCCAGCCGCTATGGTGATAAAACGGTGGGTAGCGAGTTAAACTGGTTGCATAAACCGGCAACAAAATTGGCAAATCGAGCGGTTATTTTGGTAGAAGATATTTTTGATGAAGGTGTGACAATGCTAGCCTTGAGGGAATATTGTCAACAAGCAGGCGCTATATCAGTCAGTTGTGTGACCTTGATTGATAAATTGCACAACAATAAAACAGGTATTCCTCCTGAATTTATAGGCCTAACCGTGCCCGATCGCTATGTATTTGGCTTTGGCATGGACTATAAAGGCTATTGGCGAAATGCACCTGGAATATATGCAGTGAAAGAGGAGTATTTATGACGACATTAGCGATTATTGGAGGAACAGGGCTGACCTCTTTAGATGGATTAACGATTAGTGAACATAAATTTGTTGAAACACCTTATGGCGAGCCATCTAGCCCCTTATTGCTAGGTGAATATGAAGGCAAAAAAGTTATCTTTTTACCACGCCATGGGCCGCAACATACTATCGCACCGCATAAAGTAAACTATCGCGCTAATATTTGGGCGTTATATGCATTAGGTGTAGAAAAAATTATTGCAGTAGCCGCTGTAGGCGGTATTAGTAGAAACCTGCCGCCGAGTACATTAGCAATACCCGATCAAATTATTGATTACACGTACGGACGAGAACAAAGCTTTTATAGTGATGATTTTACTGCAGATAAACACTTGGATTTTACTCAACCCTATGATGCTGAATTACGTCAAATAATCTTGTCTGCGGCAATTAGGCAAAAAATAGCTATAACGGATGGCGGTACTTATGGTGCAACGCAAGGCCCACGATTAGAAACAGCGGCAGAAATTAGACGCTTAGAACAAGATGGCTGCGCAATGGTGGGCATGACGGGGATGCCAGAAGCTTATTTGGCACGTGAATTAGGTATGGCTTATGCGACTTGTGCTGTTATGGCAAATTGGGCGGCAGGCATTACTGACGATGCAATTCAAATGTCAGAGATAGAACACGTTCTGGATAAGGGTATGACGCAAGTAAAACAGTTATTGGCCGAAATTATTCGTGTTCAATAATTATAAAGGGGTTATTTGCAATAACGCACCCATTTTAGGATGATCATAAAAATAGAGTTTTTTACTGCGAATACGGCGTGACTCAATTAATCGCGGTGATTGGGCGCCTTGCATAAGTTGCAAGTCTAATGCCGCATGTAAATAGGTCGATTTAAAAAATCGAACAGAACCTTTAATAGATCCATCTGGAGACTGAACACTAACAGCACGTGAATTTGATTTTGTCATTATCGGTTGTTGCCACGAACGATGATATAACACGCGATAATCTCTCGATTTTTGCAAACGTGCCGCCGTTTGAATAAGGGTGCTATTTTTAGCTGGATGAATAAGTTTGCCTGAAACCGATGGGCTAAGTGGCGCATTAATATCAAAAGACGTTTGAGGCCATGCTTCATCAGTATAAGTATTAAGCTGTTCAAAGACGATTAATTCGACGTGATACCACTGTTGGGCATGGGCTTGAAAGCTAAGCAGGCAAAGTATAATAAGACTGAAAAAGCGTATAAAATAAGTTGTTTTCATGAGTTATAAGATTACATTGAAGACGAATAGAGGCTATTGTCTAATGTTGCCCGCAAAATGTCCAAAGTTTTATTTGCTATACTAAATGCCAGAGTTAATATTTTAAGGAGAGAACCATGTTTGAAGGATTGTCAGCATTTGCTGTGATATTTGTAGTGCTAGCACTTGTTTTATTATTTAAGGGGGTTCAGTCTGTTCGGCAAGGTTATGAATTCACTGTTGAACGGTGGGGACGCTATACACATACACTACGTCCGGGTTTGCATTGGATTGTACCTGTTATGGATAGTATCGGTGCCAAAATCAATATGATGGAACAGGTATTAGATGTTCAATCGCAAGAAATTATCACCAAGGATAATGCGATGGTACGTGTTGACGGTGTGGTGTTCTTTCAGGTAGTTGATGCGCCAAAAGCAGCGTATGAAGTTAATAATTTACAACATGCGATTTTGAATCTGACTCAAACTAATATTCGTACGGTAATGGGCTCGATGGATTTAGATGAATTATTATCTAAGCGTGATGAAATTAATGCGCGATTATTGAGTGTAGTTGATGATGCAACTACGCCATGGGGAGTGAAAGTCACCCGCATAGAAATCAAAGATATTGAACCACCAAGAGACTTGGTTGAAGCGATGGGTCGTCAAATGAAAGCCGAGCGCGAAAAGCGCGCCAATATTCTAGAAGCGGAAGGATTTCGCCAAGCTGAAATACTAAAAGCAGAAGGTGAAAAACAAGCCATTATGCTCGATGCTGAAGGACGCAAAGAAGCTGCATTTCGTGATGCGGAAGCACGTGAACGTGAAGCAGAAGCTGAAGCTCGCGCAACATTTGTAGTGTCAGAAGCAATCGGCAAAGGTGACATTCAAGCGATCAATTATTTCGTGGCATTGAAATATGTAGAATCGCTTAAAGATATGGCATCAGCAGATAATCATAAAGTTATCTTTATGCCGCTTGAAGCGGGCAATGTGATTGGATCATTAGGCGGTATTGCAGAACTAGCTAAAGATACATTTAAAGGGAAATAATATGGAGTTTGAACCTACTTTTTGGCACTGGTGGATTTTTGCTGCGGCATTAATAATTTTTGAAGTATTATTACCCACTTTTTACCTGTTATGGACGGGGATTGCTGCATTTATTGTTGGCCTTTTAGTGTGGTTAGCCCCTTCATTATCGTGGGAAATCCAAGTTGTTATTTTTGCTATTCTAGCTGTGCTAAGTATTGTGATGTGGCGTAATTATGCTAAGAAAAATCCTGTTGTATCAGACGAGCCTTTATTGAACCGACGTGGTGAACAGTATGTTGGCCGTGTAGTTACACTTAGCGAGCCTATTATTGATGGTCATGGCAAAGTGCAGTTAGATGATTCCACATGGAAAATACACGGTGAAGATTGTGATGTTGGCACAAAGATTAAAATAACAGGTGTAAACAATGTTGTTTTTCAAGTTGAGAAAGTAAGTTAATAATTAGTGGCTGACTTCTTTCTTACTGGGCTGACAGAGCAGCAATTTTTAGATCAATATTGGCAGAAAAAACCATTATTAATCAGGCAAGCATTTGCTGATTTTGAAAGCCCTATTACAGCTGATGAATTAGCAGGTTTAGCTTGTGAGCCTGAAATTGAGTCACGTTTAATTGAAGAGAATGGCGTAAAAGGTGAGTGGCAGGTAACTACTGGACCGCTAGCAGAAGCTGATTTTGAACGCTTGCCAGCAACACATTGGACAATGCTAGTTCAAGATGTAGATAAACATCTGCCAGAACTACAATATCTGATTGATCCTTTTCGGTTTATTCCTGATTGGCGGCGTGATGATCTGATGATTAGTTATGCTCCTGAACATGGCACTGTTGGGCCGCATACAGATGGCTATGATGTGTTTTTATTGCAAGCGATGGGGACACGGCGCTGGCAGATTGGTAATCAGCCTATTACTGAAGCCAAGCTGATTGATGGCTTAGATCTGCAAATATTAACTGAATTCACCCCCGACCAAACATGGGATTTAGAGCCAGGCGATATGTTGTATCTACCGCCCCATTTTGCCCATCACGGCGTAGCATTAAATGAATGTATGACCTTTTCATTTGGCTTTAGAGCGCCTAGTAAAGTCGATATGCTAGATGCGATCACCAACAGTTTGATAGAAAATGAACTGGCTTCAAGTCGGTATCGAGATGTAGGTTTATTAGCCAGCCCAAATAGTAGCGAGATCGATGCTGAGGCTATTAAGCGTTTGAAGCGATTATTGCATGATGCTATTGATAATGCTGAGCCTGTTCTAACAGATGCCTTAGGAAAATTTGTTACCGAAACTAAATCAACACTAACAACATTAGCAGCAGAAACTATTAGTGAATTACCTACATCTGATGAGCTATCCACTGCATTTGAGAATGGTGATACTCTGCAACGTAGCCAATACCATCGTTTTGCATGGGCCAAGAATGAAACCAAAGTACAACTTTTCATGGCAGGAGAAGTTTATAAAACTGAGTTAAGCAACATTAACAATATAATCATGTTGGCAGAACGAACTACACTCACTCAAGATGATTGGCTACTATTTAAAAATGATGTTGAATCAGCAACTATTCTTTGCCAATTAATTGCAGAGGGTGGTTGGTTTTGGTCTTGACCTTCAAATATTGCCGAGAAGCTCACTGTAGGTCGGATAAGCGATAGCGTCATCCGACAAACATGCCTTCACACTCAATAGCATCAAACTCTATGTCGTGAGTTTAGTAAGAGGTATAAAGCCGAGTATTTCCTAGCCCAAACGTCGGATGACGCTATCGCTTATCCGACCTACATTAGTCTTATTTACGCCGAGTGCGAATAAAAACTGTTTTGTGGCATTTAGGGCAGGGCGGAATACGACCGGTTTTTTTAAAGTGCATTAAATTATCACAGTTTTTACATGCCAGCGTACCGATGCTGGTTATTTCACCTGTATGATATTCAGTAGCTTGTTTTGCTTGTGCCGCAAGTTGCGCTAATTCGGAGCTAGTTTTGTCGGCTACTTTTGAAAAAATATCTAACAATCTATCTTCCACCAGTTCAAGATCGAAATGAAGCCAAGTTGATAATTCTTTGCCAGATTGACTAAGATGCTGTGCAGCATCATTTAAATCGCGTTTTAAATATTTAGCCAGCTTCTCAGCTTCTTCAGACGTAACTTCTTTTAATTCAATGGCTTGGTTCTTAGCCTTGTCAATATTATTTTGTAATGCGGGCAATGCTTCGTGCTCAGCTTTATCAAGAAGCTGATTGACGCGCTCCATCATTTTGTCGTATGCAGCACTGAGTTTTTTTTCTAATTCTTGCTCATTCATGGCTGTCTCCTTAGATACCATTGCTTATTTAAGGTTGTTTAGTGCAGTATATACCTAAGTGAAATCAATCTGTAGCTTTTACTTCTTCGTCATTCCGGTATCTTTTAGCCGGAATCTGGGCATAAGCAAGACTCCCGCTAAAAACATGCAGGAGTGACGGGTGAATAAGATCTGCAGTTCCAATGGTCACGGGTATATACCCAAATTATGTTGTCGGAGAAATCAAATTGTCATCTCGCAGTTTATTTGTATTAGGATTTTTATTTTGTGCTTCAATGTTAGCTGTTGCCGCTTATTTTCAATTTATTGAACACCTAGAACCATGCCCTTTATGTATTTTGCAGCGTGTATTTGTTTTATGTGTAGGCGTGGTTTTCTTGCTAGCTGTATTACATAACCCAAGAGGCTGGGGAATTAGAATATATGGTTTACTCGCTGGACTATTTGCATTGGTAGGGGCAGGGATATCTGCTTGGCACTTGAGGTTACAAAATTTACCAGAAGATCAGGTACCTAGTTGTGGCCCAGGTTTAAATTTCATGTTAGATAATTTTTCACTTAATGAAACACTTGAAATGGTTTTACGAGGATCAGGCGAATGTGCCGACGTCTTGTGGACGTTTTTAGGATTAAGTATTCCCGCATGGACATTGATTGCATTTATTGGACTGGCGTTATTGTCATTAGTCCAATTATTTCGCCGTGTAAATAATGATGGTTTAGGTTATATTCACTATCGTTAATTATTGAGATCAGGAGTGGTTGATTTCATATTGCTAATAAAAGATTTTTGTAGTGATAATGTAATGATGCCGCCACCTTTTTGTAGCAGTTTTACTTGTTGGTGAGTAATGCTTTGCACAATAGATCCATCACTCACTTCATCACCAACTTTAAATTGCACACCATTAATAATAGCGACTTTATGATTGCTTGCCACGATTGTGGAATTGAGTCTTAATTTTGTATCAGTATTAGCATTTACAACAACGTGTTGTGCTGTTTCAACTGTTGATATAGATTTAGCAGGAGAATAATTAGCGGGCATTGTTGGATCTGTCAGTTGCTGGGCAACACAGCTAAATGACAATAATGCTATGCAGAGACTAAAGGTGATTTCCGACATATTACAAACCAATCCAATATTTATTAGTACTAATTGTGTGTACCCGCAAACTGATTTCTGCTTGCGGATAGTCGGTTACAGTATAGTGCATTTTATCCCAAAACAAGCCCCAATCTGATTGCTCTAGCGCTAATAGATATTGATAAAGCTGTTGATAGCTACCTGTGAGCTTAATAATTGTAGCATGTTCATAAAGCAAAGACTCAGATTCAGAAGACTCTTCTCCATTGTCTTTACCTTCATTAAGGTTAATTTTTTTAACAGGCTCATTGTTCAGAGACACTAATTTTAAACCATTTGTTTTTAATAATAGACTACGGAGTAATTCTGTTATCTTTGTCGGAGGCACAAGTTTATTAAATACAGAATCTAGCTGTTTCTCTGTATCTTCTAGTCTCTTCTGAACTATACTAATTTCTTGTTTCAGCGCATTCGACCCACGCTTATCTTCAGCTACTTTTTCAGCGCTTTCTAAGAGCTCCGTCGAGAGCGCCAGTTGTTGTTCCGAGAAATCTTGTTGCTGTGTTTGCAGTTGCTGATAGTGCATATTCTGTTTTTGAAATACTAAGCCGTCAAAAGCAGCATATATTATTGCGATGATGACAGCTAACGCCATTATACGTTCACGCAAACTTAGCGCATTAAGATAGCTGCTGATTTTCTGTAATTTATGAGTCATTGGAGCAGCTCCGCATTACTTTGGTCTGTTCTAAGTTTGAACGTATAGAGATCAGAATTCGCTTCAGGGCTTTCTAAGCTGAATACTGAAAAATGTTTACCTTGAAATGGCCCCGATTCTGCTAAACCGTCGATATAAAGCGGGATCTGACTTGATTTAAGAGCACTACCGTGTAGAGCAATATGTTGGCCACCGTTGATAAAAGAAAAATCAGTTAACCAGACGCCATTAATATTTTTCTTGCTAAGGTGGACTAAATTATCGGTGAATCCATGTTGATTTCCAAAACTTTGTTTAGTTAAATAATCAAGTAATATCTGTTTTGTACTGAGCTGCTGTTCCAATTTAAGTAGGTTGGCCTTTAATAAAGCTTGATCATTGACCACTTTAGTTTGTTGTTCAATTATTCCTGATTGTTGTTGTGATGCAATATGTGATTCAAGTGTTGAATTCTTTTTAGCAGAATACAAGCCTAAAAGAGTAAAAATAATAATGGCTAAAATTGTCAGTAAAAATAGTTGTCTTGCAGCTAAGATAATCCGCTTTGGTTTAAATTGAGCTTGATAAAAGTTAACTTGTTCCATGAGATTAGTATTCCATCCTTAATGCACCACCAATAGCCATCATACAGTTGCTCGTGGCAGCTTCACTCATTGATTCGGCAGATGTAATAAAGTCAGAAGGTTCAATTATTGAGCAGTCAATTCCTAATCGCGCTTCAATTAACCGTGCAATATGAGGCAAGGATTGACCATTGGATAATATATATAAATGTGAAATTGCTGCTTGTCGAGAGTGACTTTCATAATAATCGAAAGTGCGTTGCAACTCTAATGTTAGTGAGTCTAAAACAGATTGGCTGTCAGGATCATCTTCAGACACAAAGGCCAGTGATTGAATGCCGATGCTAGAAGAGCGATTAATATAGAGATCGTGATTTAGAAAAACACTAATTTTGGCTCGATCATCCCACAAATTGAGCAAGCCAACACTTGAATCCTCTGCTGGGGCAGTGTGGATGACAATATTACGCGCGGCTAATGCCGCGATATCAATCGACACTAAGTTACAATTTGCAGCGTGAAGCAGGTCGACATAATTTTGGACTAAAGATTGACGGCAGGCAACAACAAGTAATGAATGCTTGCCTTGAGAACCGGGGTTTTGATTGGGTAATTCAATTTTATCAATAACAGCATCATCAATATGAAAATCGATTAAATCTTTTATTTGCCAGCGTAAGGCAGAGCTTAATTCATGTTTAGGAACATCAGGTGCATCAATTTGGTGAAACTGATAATCATTAGAATAGAGAACTAAATTACAGACAATATCATAGAGTTTATATTCTTTTGATAATCGAGAAAGTAATGTAGATTGTTCGGTAATTCCAGAACAGCCATAAAAATGCGCATGCTTGAGAAGCGGTTTTCTTTTTGAATGATCAACTATTGCGAGGGCAATGCCATTTTCAAAAATAGAAATACCAGCCACTATTTTATTAGTTGATTTTGCTTGTAATGAAAGCATCGCCATGACCTGCTATTTCCTATCTAAGAATGTTTCCTTATATAGCGACCCAATAACTTAAATCATTAATTAACGAGCACGATAAGTGATGCGTCCTTTGCTTAGGTCGTAAGGTGTGAGTTGTACAGTAACGGTATCCCCAGTCAAAATACGAATATAATTCTTACGCATTTTTCCAGAAATGTGTGCTGTTACAACGTGACCATTTTCTAATTCGACACGAAATGTAGTGTTAGGCATGGTATCTATAACAGTGCCTTCAAATTCAATATGTTCTTCTTTTGCCATAAACGTTTGTTACTTTCCTGATGTGGTTAAACGACTATTTTGCCGTAAAACTGCTGATTTTACAAAGTTTTTCATGTTTTTAGCATCTGCCACTGTTGATCAATATAGCCTTCTAGGGCTGAAAAACTGTTTTTATAATTCATCTTATTGCAATTTTCGATCCAATAACCAAGATAAAGAAATGATAAATTTTGTGAATTAGCATTTACTATTTGCTGCAAAATGGCATAGGTTCCTAAGCTTTGTTTTGTCAGGTCGGGATCAAAAAAAGTATAAAATGCAGACAAGCCATCATCTACAGAGTCAGTCACAGCAACGGCTACCAGCTTTGACTGGTCTCTAAATTCGATAAAGCTTGTATCACTCCATTCACCAATAAGAAAATTGCGGTAGCTTTGCTCGGTCGGGTTATCCATACCGCCATCAATATGACGTGCCGCTAAATAGCGGCAATAAAGTTCATAATGTTCAGGATTAAATTCTGCTGGGTGTACTGATTCGGCAAGATGTTGATTACGTTGCAAACATCGACGCTGACTGCGACTCATTTTGAACTGTTGGATATTAATGCGAACAGGAATACAGGCTTGGCAATTTGGACAATGGGGGCGATAAGCATGATTGCCACTGCGCCGAAAGCCATGCTGAATTAATTGTGAATAAAGTGCATTTGTCATCTTCACGTTAGGATCTGGATAGATATTTTGAGCTAGCCGATCCTTTAAGTATGAGCAATCGTGGGGGGTATCTTGAAAAAATTTAAGTGCATTAGTCATGATGGGATTGTATCTAACAGCCAGTTGGAATTGAATTGTGTTTGTGGGCAATGCTTATCTAAATAAGAAATAAACTGTTTACGCTCAATTTCAATTGCGCCCATGCTGGCTAGATGTTCAGAATAAATTTGGCAATCAATTAGTGGGAAGCCCCAATGCTTAAGTTGTTGACAGAGTGTCACCAGCGCTATTTTTGAACTGTCTCGTACGGTGCTAAACATGGATTCACCGAAAAAAATATGGCCGATAGCAATGCCGTATAAACCACCTACTAAGGTATCGTTTTGCCAGCATTCGATGCTATGCGCAATGCCTTGTTGGTGTAAGCCTGTGTAGGCTTCAATCATTTCAGGATGGATCCATGTGCCACTTTCAGTTTCGCCATTAGTATTTTTTCGGGGGGCGGAACATGCCGCCATTACTTCACTGAAAGCACGATCCATTGTAATCGAAAGTTCAGTATTTTTAAGTGTTTTTTTTAAACTCTTAGATATTTTTATTTGATCAGTAAAAAGCACCATTCGGGGATCAGGAGACCACCAGAGGATAGGATCGTGTTCATTAAACCAAGGAAAAATACCATTACGATAGGCATTAAGTAGGCGCTGAGGTGATAAATCTCCTCCTACGGCTAACAAGCCATCATCAAGAGCCTGATCTAGAGTTGGAAAGGGACTGTTTGCAGAAGTGGCTAGCCAAGTGAGTGCCATCGTAAATAGCTTCTTAGAGTTGGCTGTTCAATTCTTTCGCCCAGTTTATAGCATCTAAATAAGCTTGCGATAAGGTTTCGATAGGCACAGGAGAATGATCGACGGCTATCCAATTACCTTTTTCATAATTCAAAACATCATTCAGTGCTTTTCCAGCGATGCCAGAATGATTTAATAAAGCATCGGATAATTCGGAAGAAAGAGGCAGTTTATCTAAAATTTCTACTAGTGGTTTATCTATTAGGGCATCTAGTGCAGAAAATAAGCCAGCGGCAAAAAAGAGTTCAGCAGCACCTTTGTAATGTTTACTTAATAACTCACACATTCTTGCTCTGGTCATGGCGACCACACGCAGTTCTACGGGTTTATCATCAACACCCGATAGACACAATAAGCTGGCCCATGTTTTAATTTTCTTGTCGCCTAACATCACGATAGCTTGTTTGATATTGCTGACTTCTCGAGGTAAACCAAAAAAGGCAGAGTTAATCAAGCGAAGTAATTTATAGCTTAATGTCAGATCCTGATTGATCGTATTAGCAAGATCTTCTGGTTCAGTTTGTGGATCTTGTAGTTTTACTAATAATTCCATCAGAATTTGCTGAGAAGGTAATATTTTAGCTGTTTCTTTTACTGATGGAAGTGTATAAAACTGGCCTTGCAATAAGTCTAAAATATGGCTTGTACATAAGGTATAGGCGTTGAAATCATTAACATTGACGGCACATAAGTTTAGGTGGTTTTTACGCCAAGTAGGTAATTGTTTTTCTAAACTATTGAGATCGTATTTTTGAATATCGATTAATAGCGTGTCTGCCGCAGGTATTTCTTGTTGAGGTAGGGCATGATTAGCGAAACCAAAGCGGGTGTTATCTGAATCAGTTAAAGCATGACCGTTAAGATCTAATGTAAGATTAAGTGATGATTTTGGTGATTTATACAATGCCTCACGCCATGATTCAGGCATTGAAAGTAACGCCTTTTGTTGATCACTAATTGCAGGCAAAATATCAGTTAAGTGATTAATAAAAATGGGTATTTTAGAGTCATCATCAAGCTTTTCACCATACTTATTTAGAAAAGTTAGATGGTAACTATCGACATCTAAGCGATCGGCTAAAAATATCGGTTGGCGATGGATGATGCCAGAGAACGCTTTTAACGATTCAAATGGTGTTATTTGCTCTGCCATGATGCCCTTTTATTTTAGATTGATTCGCGACTAGAAAATGCATGAGATAGTGTACCACTATCTATATATTCTAATTCACTCCCCATGGGAATACCGTGAGCAAGTCGAGTAACGGGAATATTACGTGCATGTGCCAACTGGCTAATATAGTGAGCTGTAGCTTCACCTTCTACGGTTGGATTGGTGGCAAGAATGACTTCTGTAATTGTTTTTTGGTCAAATAATTCTATTAGCTGAGGTAGCCCTAAAGCTTCAGGGCCAATGCCATCTAATGGAGATAAATGACCGGTGAGTACAAAAAATTGCCCCTTATAGTGTGTTGCTTGCTCGATGGCTAATACATCACTTGGCATTTCGACAATGCAAAGCTGATCTTGTCGGCGGCTATTATCATTGCATCGATTACAAATTTCAGTTTCGCTTAATATTCGGCAACGCTGACAGTGTTGAACATTTTCTAAAGCATGGCTAAGGGCTTTAGCCAGACGATCACCGCCATCTCGATTGCGCTCAAGCAAATGAAATGTCATCCGTTGAGCAGATTTTGGCCCCACACCGGGTAAAAAGCGTAACGCTTCGATTAGTTGCTCAATGCTTGGTCCGAGGCTCGCCATGATTATTAAAAAACCCTAGAACGGAAGCTTCATGCCAGCAGGCATTAAGCCAGACATGCGTTCTGTGCTAGTTTTTTCAACTTGACGAACAGCATCATTGACTGCGGCAGCGACTAAATCTTCAAGCATTTCTTTATCATCTTCAAATAAGGCATCTTCGATACTGATGCGCTTCACATCATGCTTGCCCGTCATGACCACTTTGACCATGCCGCCGCCGGCTTCTCCTGTTACTTCCATATTCGCAAGCTCTGCTTGGGCTTTTTCCATATTCGCCTGCATTTGCTGCGCTTGTTTCATTAGATTTCCCATTCCACCTTTCATTGGCAATTCCTCATATTGGTTTTATTGTACTTTCAATAACCTCAGCGTTAAATGCACTTTTAAGTGCGGCCACTGCAGGGTCATTATGAATAGCGTCTTTCGCATTTTGTTGGCTGAGTTTGCTTTGTTCAGCTCGCTCTGTTGCTAATGTGGGTGATGATTGCTGTGTTTCACCTTGCTGAACGCGTAATTTCACATCATATTGTAATTCAGTGCTCAATGCCGCTTGTAGACGACTTATCGCTTTATCGTTAGCAAGATGTGCAAACTCCGGTGCGATGGCAAGCGAAATGGTTTTATCTTCAAGTGCAACAAATGATGCATTATCTGCAAGTTGTCTTGAAAAGGCGGTCAGTTTTAAGCGCGCGGTTACATCGAGCCAGTTAGTGCTATTGAGCTGTATAGTGTTGTTATTTACAACTGTTGGTTCGGGAGTAATTTCTACAGCTTCAATTGTAGGAGTCTGTTCTGCAACCTTTTGTTCTGGTTTGGGTTCTGACACCGACTCAGCATATGATTGTTGCGGTTCTATTTTAGGTTTAACAACGGGTTGTGGCTTTGCATTAGGAGCAGTGACTGTATTGCTAGTATCAATTGACATAGGCTGAAAGCTCAACATTCTAAGCAATGTCATATCAAAGCCACTTTTTGGATCGGCGGCATAAGGCAAATCACGTTTTCCGTGAAGAGCAATTTGATACAGCAATTGAATCGTTTCAGCAGGGATTTGTTGACTTAATATAGTAAGTTGTTCATTGCTAGCCGTTTCGATAGCACTGTCACTTTCTTCCAGATCAGGCACAAGTTGTAATGTGGCTATGCGTTGCAAGCTAACAAGTAATTCATCTAGTGTTTTCTTGAAGTCACGACCTTGAGCTGACAACTCTTCAGATTGTTGCAATGCGGCTTGGCCATCTTGATTAAATAAAGCCGCAACTAAATTGTGTAATTGTTGCTGGCTAATGCTCCCTAACATTTCATGAACATGTTCAGTGGTCACTGAACCAGCACCAAAAGAGATAGCTTGATCTAATAAACTTAGTGCATCACGCATGCTGCCATCGGCCGCACGAGCAATTTCAGCTAAGGCTTGCTCTTCAAATTCGATATTTTCTTGTTGAAGAATAGACGCTAAGTGTCCAGAAATTTGAGGAATATCTAAACGGCGTAAATTAAACTGCAAACAACGTGACAGAATAGTAACTGGTAGCTTTTGTGGATCAGTTGTGGCAAATAAAAACTTAACGTGTGGAGGCGGTTCTTCCAATGTTTTTAATAGCGCATTAAAACTGCTAGTAGAAAGCATATGCACTTCATCTATCAAATAGACTTTATAACGGCCACGGCTCGGTGCATATTGCACATTATCAAGTAACTCACGGGTATCATCGACTTTGGTGCGTGATGCGGCATCGACCTCAATGAGATCAACAAAACGACCACTATCTACTTCTTGGCAGCTTTGGCATTCACCACAAGGTGTCGAACTAACACCTTTTTCACAGTTCAGTGACTTGGCGAGAATACGGGCGAGGGTCGTTTTGCCTACACCGCGGGTGCCAGCAAATAAAAAGGCATGATGTAAACGATCTTGATCAAGACCATTGATAAGCGCACGCAGGACATGTTGCTGTCCGATAACTTCAGAGAATGTTTTAGGTCGCCATTTTCGGGCAAGAACCAAATAACTCATGCGATAGCTCATTTGAAAAATGGGTGATGTCCCACACTAGCCCAATCTCGGCGCACGAGTCCGAAGGCTCCGCTGCTTCCTTCCGGATCTGACGGGCTGACCAACATTTCGTCGCGAGGAGACCAGTGCAGGCCACCATTGAATGTGTGATCTTAGATGTTTTTTTATGCTATTGCTAGCGTTAGATCTCAATATACCATGCCATCTATTGAAAAAGTCAGTAATTACAATAGCTATGAGAGCACTTCATGTGTCAGCGGTGTATTGAGTGCGACGCCTTGTTGCTGCCCATGCGCATAGGCAGCGCGATTAATAGCAAATTCGGCATCAAATAAGCTATACACATTTTTAACCCAATAAGCTAAGCGCCATACAACAGCATGATCACCATTTTCAATGACTGTTATTTTCGCTTGTTTGTCTGCATTCAGCGCTTTTTCATTGTCACATGCTTGTTGCCACACTTCAGTGAGAAAGGCATCGATATTTTCAGTGGGATGACCATAGCCAATTTTGAAATCGGTATAGCGCATTAGACCAGAAGCAGAGCTTTTACTTAATACTTCAATTTTACTATTTCTAACTTTGGCGTTAGGCAATACAATAATATGACGAGAGCGTAGATCACGAAAACGAGTCTGCGTGAGTGTCGTTTCAATGGTGACGGCAAGTAAATTGTATTCATCAATTTGAATGACACTTCCCGGTTCAACATCGCCATTGTAGAGGAGCATTAGACCATTGATGTTATCAGGTGCCCAGTAGTCCTTAGTCGAAAATAGAATAATCAGCAGACCACCTAATACACTGGTGGTTTTAAACCAGTCGGTCATTCCCCACACATTTATTATGACAATAAATACAGTAATAAAAACAGCAAGTACCAGAATTAAATTGAGCATTTCTGATTGATAGGTTTCAACACGATACTCAATTTCATCAATTTCTTTTACACGGCCATATTTTCTTATAATGATAATTTGTAAAAAACTGACAAATAAATAAGCGATTAATAAGGTGAGCCCTGTTTTTGACAGTTGTGCAGTCCAGCCACCGATAAAGTATTCTGCGAAATAAATACCAAATAGACTGATATTAATAAATCGTAGTGTCCATACCTTAGTATTAATTGAGGTGGACTCTTTGTTGGGCCGAAAAGCAGTCACTATTTTTCGAGTAAAGATAAAAAGTAAGAAGTTGACAGCAACAGCAATCAGATCAATAGAGGATAAATTGCCAAAAATAGGTAATTCAGACATAAGATAAAGGACTTAATTTAAAAAACATCATGTTGCCTTAAAGTGGCATATCTAGCAATAGTTATAAATAGTTTGTGGTGATGATTAATTACTATTGACAGTATCAGTCTAGCCATTCATGCTAGGTGATAAGAGTATAATTGGCTAAATTTAAGAGAGAAGAATTATGATTAAGATCATAAAAATAATGTCAGTGTTATTGCTTGTTGCAGTGATTGTAATAGTGGTCTTCATTAGTACCTTAGATATAAATCAATACAAGGCTGAGATAATAGAATTTGCTGAAGAAAATACGGGTAGGGAATTGCAAGTAGGAGGTGATTTACAATTTGCTGCTTCCTTGATTCCAACCCTAGTGCTTGAAGACGTTAAATTTAGTAATGCGACCTGGGGCTCAACAGCTGAAATGTTGAGCTTAGATAAATTTGAAGTGCAAGTTGCATTACTGCCTTTATTAAGAGGCGATATTCAGATCAATAAGGTCATTTTATTAGCACCCAAAATTTTTCTTGAGACTAATAAAAAAGGCGTTGGAAACTGGGTGTTTGCTAGTCAAAATCAAGAAGAAGCATCTTCAAAAGATGTGGGCGCGAACCCTAAGATTATTGTGAATGAAATATATTTGAAAAATGCTGAGATTAGTTATAAAGATGGCATTACAGGACAAAAAACGAACCTTATTATTGAAGAAATAAAGACTGCCTCAAAAGGTGCTGATCAGCCACTTTCAGTGTTTATGAAGGCGGCTTATAATACAGTTTCGATCGAAGCAAAAGGGAGTTTGGGGTCATTGAATCAATTAACAAGCAACAAGAACTATCCTATTGATCTGACAGTGGCGCTGAATGATTTTAATATCGCACTTAAGGGGGCGGTAGCTAAGCCAACAGAAGGTAAAGGGGTGAATTTAGGCATTACTTTTAAGCTAGATTCTTTAGCCGAGTTATCTGAATTAGTAGGCAATGATTTGCCTACCTTAGGCCCAGTAAGCTTTACAGGAAAGCTCGTTGATACAAAAGGAGTATATTCGATAAAAGAAATGAAATTGGTATTAGCAAATACGGATCTTTCGGGCAATGTCACAGCTAACTTATCGGGGAAACGTCCTGCAATTACGGCTAATTTAAGTTCAAATATGATTGATTTAATGGAGTTGATGGCTGCGGGGAGCCCCGAATCTGCAACAGAGAACTCGTCAAAAGATAAAGTATTCTCATCGGATCCATTGCCCTTAGAGGGTTTAAAGTCGGTTAATGCTAAGATCACAATCAACGCTAAAAAAATTAAAACAAGCAGTGTAATATTGGATAACACCACCGTTTCAGTTAGCCTTAAAGAGGGCAACTTAATAATGAACCCAGTCACCACATTATTAGCTGGAGGCAGTTTAAAAGGTAATATTGGTTTGAATACGAGCGGCAAAACCGCCAGATTGACAAGCGATATTAATATAAATAGCCTCGATCTAACGCAACTTGGTGATTTGAACGATAAAATGTCAGGTGCGATAACCGACATTAGTTTTAAAGCCACGGGCAGCGGTAATAGCATAAGCCAGATCATGGCGGACTTGAATGGCAAACTAGTATTGCAGATGGGAAAAAGTGAATTTAAAGGCTTAGGAATCGGTGCTGTCACGACTGATTTGTTGACTATGCTGAACCCGTTAGCAAAGGGTAGTGATTCAACACAGTTGGAATGTGCAGTAGTAAATTTCACCATTAAAGAGGGTATTGCTTCAACAGATAAGGGTATTGTCTTTTCCACAAGTAAAATGAATATTATTGGCAGTGGATTGGTTGATTTGAAAACCGAAAAACTCAATATTGCTTTCAGCCCAAATGCGCGTGAAGGAGTCGGCATTAATGCTAGCAAGCTAGCCGGTTTAGTGAAATTAGGAGGCACGCTAGCCAACCCGACACCTACAGCTGATCTAAAGGGCACTATTACAACGGGTTTATCTGTTGGTGCCGCGTTAGCTACGGGTGGTTTATCACTATTGGCAGAAGGATTACTTGATCGTACAACAGCAGATGCCAACCCTTGTGCTACGGCGTTAAGCAATAAACCGGTAAGTAGAATTGAAGCAGAACAGACACCACAGGAATCTGCTATTGAAAGCAAGCCGGTTGAAGCAGTTAAAGAGGCTGGCAGTTCAGCAGTAGATAAAGTGAAAGGTTTATTTAGGTAGTTTTCGCTAATATTTAGTCAATGGATAAAGACAAAATGCGACTAATTTGGGCATTACCAAGCCCTGATTCTTCGCGCCAAATATTGTAGGCATCTTGCACTAGCTTTAAATCACGTTTGCTGGTGGGGTGAGTAGAAATAACATCCGCACGGATCATTGCGGCAACACCGTCTTTTGCCAAAACAAAACCATCTTTGCCGATAAAACGGAGAAAATGTTGGCTCGTTTGTTTGCCTAAGCGTGAACCGTTTTTATGTAAGAGTTCTAATAAGCCAATAAAGTCATCATCAGGCCAATCAGCAATCATGGTTGCAAACGATCCGTATTGCTCGGCGAACTCAATAATCATTGCTGCATTTTTAGCTACAGCATCAATCTTTTGCCCATTTCTAATAATACGCGTGTCTTGATAAAGCGATTCAAGATCTTCAGGGCTTATCATATTGCATCGAGCGACATTAAAGTTCCAAAAGGTTTCTTCAAAGCCCACCCATTTATGATCAATGACCTTCCAATAGAACCCAGCTTTAAAGATAGCCTTGGTCATTTCTGCCAAATACCGATCATCGGCAATGGAGGATAATTCAGCGGCTGTTTTTATACCTGTTGGTAATAAGGCTGCGAGTTGTTCTTCACCGCCTTTTCGTTCTAGTGCACGTTGGACTATTTCTGAGAATTTTTGCATGAACTTAGCTCATTCCCAGATCGTTTATAAAATGGGAATCAGGTAATACATTTTCAGATTCAACGCCTAACTGTTCAACTACTAGCATTTTCACACGATTATATACTTGATCCCGCTGCCATACTTTAGTTTCAAGTGTACCGACAATGCGAATCAAATCTTTAACGGTCTGAAAATTCTTTGGAAACTCAGATTGAAACCATAATGTGGCAGCATTTAGAATCATAGAGTTAAAAATTGCCGCTAGAATAGCGAAAATTGTACTTTCTGTTATAGATAGAAATAGAGAAAATACGATTAAACTTGAGACGAGGATAGCTATTTTTATCCAGCGAGGTTTTTCAAGGGGAGCGTGAATCGTTTCTCCCGTTGAGAGTGTTGAAAGTAATCTTTTCCAAAGCAGAGCACGATCTTTTTTATCAATAAGTTCTGTTAGCTTGGTTTCTGGTTTGATTTGTTCTCTGGGAATACTTAATTGTTCCATTAGTATTTTTCTTACAATATAAAAACCATGCATGGATGGGCACACATCCGATTCCGATTGCCTTAGTTTTGAATACACTAAATCGGTCAGTAAATTGGGCGTTTCACATTTAAACGCTTCTTCATCAGAGATTACAATTTGGAATTCATCTTCAACTACGATGACAAGTTCAACAGCATCTAATCCCATAATTCAGGCATCCCAAAATACTGTCTTAAAGCCAGCCCATTTTCGTTCTACTGCACGTTGGTAAATTGCTGAAAAGGTATTCATAGATAGAGTAAGCCAATTCATTTTAGATCAAATAAGCAGTATAGCTTAGTATCAAAGGCCGTAAAATGATAATTTCATATTGATAAATACGCCATTGGCGTATATTATGAGGCTATATGATTACCATTGCTGAAACCAAAGCTTTCCAGAAGAAAGTGATAAAACTGCTGACATTGGAAGAAAAAGAAGAGCTGATTTCTTATTTATCTGAACACCCCAATGCAGGTGATCTTATACGGGGATCGGGTGGTATTAGAAAACTTAGGTGGGCAAGATCGGGAAAGGGTAAAAGCGGTGGTGTGAGAGTGATTTATTATCACCACAGCAATATGATGCCATTATACCTGCTAGCTGTGTTTGGTAAAAATGAAAAAGCCAATATATCGGCTGAAGAAAAGAAACTATTGGCCAAGTTAGTTAATGAATTGGTTGATTACTGGAGAAAGAGAAATGAACAAAGCATTCACTGAAATATCAGCAGGACTATCGGATGCGATAGATCACGCTAAAGGCAATACTAAAACTGTTGTATTGCATACACCTGAGACGGTCAACGTAAAGGCGATTAGAGAAAAAACAGGTATGAGTCAGCAAACATTCTGCGCTACCTTTGGTATATCAGTAGGAACGTTACGCCATTGGGAACAGGGACTACGTGTGCCTCGTGGGCCTGCACGTGTGTTATTAAAAGTGGTGGAGCATAATCCTGATGCAATTATTGATGCGATGGATCGGTAAAATCAAAACTAATTACCTCTAATCCATCCACATTATCATTTTGTTGTTTAATATTATCCGCTAGTGTCTGCAAGTGACTCACTAGCTTTTGAATATTCAGATGAACAACCATAATCAATAAAGCATCTTCTTAAGTCAATATATCTTTCCATGTGTCCTTCAAGTTATTGAGTAGCATTCAAATTACATGACTGCGAGTCAAATCAATGACGGATTTAGTGTTGGGTTTTACACCGCGCCAAATTGAAAATGCTTCTGCGGCTTGCTCCACTAACATTCCTAAACCATCAATTGATTTGGCGGCACCCTGTTGTTTTGCCCATATGATAAAGGCAGTATCGGTATTGCTGTACATCATGTCATAACAGCTGGAGTTTTGATTGAGAATATTCTCAGGCAATGGTGGTACTTCACCTTGTAGACTGGCGGCAGTAGCATTGATGATGACATCAAATTGACCCTTAATATCATTAAAGCCTCCGCCTTTTATGGTGCCAAACTCAGAAAATAAATCAGCAAGCTCCTCAGCTTTACTGGCAGTACGATTGGCAATGACCAATTCGGATAGTTTGTAGCTTAATAAAGGTTCAATAACACCGCGTGCTGCGCCACCAGCACCGAGTAATAATAGTCGTTTCCCTGCTAATTCAACTTGGTGATTATCAACAAGATCACGGCATAAACCAATGCCATCAGTATTATCGCCGTAGAGTGTGCCATCGTCATTAAAAATGAGCGTATTTACAGCACCGGCTCTTTCGGCGTGAGCACTTTTATTTTTGACGTATTGCCACACTTGCTCTTTAAATGGCACGGTGATATTAATGCCTTTAAAACCTTCAGCTTGTAATTGCTCCAGACCAGCAATTAAATCATCTAATGGAATTTCTCTGGCAATATAATCAATATCTTGCCCTGTTTGTTTAGCAAATTCGGTATGGATTAATGGTGACTTACTGTGGCTAATCGGGTTGCCAATAACAGCGTAGTGATCGGTCATTCTGCCAACCATTGCGCTACATCTTTTGCGTAGTAAGTCAAAATAGCATCGGCACCAGCGCGTTTAAAGGCAATCATGCTTTCCATGACTACTGCTTTTTCATCTAACCAACCATTTTGGCTTGCGGCTTTTAGCATGGAATATTCACCGCTGACTTGATAAACAAAAGTCGGTTTTTGAAAGGTTTCTTTTACGCGATGCAAAATATCAAGATAAGGCATGCCGGGTTTGACCATCACCATATCAGCACCTTCTTGCAGGTCTAAAGCGACTTCGTGCAAGGCTTCGTCACTGTTAGCAGGATCCATTTGATAGCTGTATTTATTACCTGAACCAAGGTTGCCAGCCGAACCAACGGCATCACGAAAAGGGCCATAAAAACTAGACGCATATTTAGCAGAATACGCCAAAATACGGGTATGAATATGACCTTGTTGTTCTAAAGCTTGGCGAATAGCGCCAACACGCCCATCCATCATATCGGATGGCGCAACAATATCAGCACCTGCTTCTGCGTGGGATAACGCTTGTTTAACTAAGACTTCAACCGTTTCATCATTAATGATATAGCCGCTGTCATCAATCAAACCATCTTGACCATGAGTAGTGAAGGGATCTAATGCGACATCGGTAATCACACCTAAATCAGGAAGCGCTTCTTTAAGTGCGCGCACAGCACGTTGAGCTAAACCATCGGGATTGTATGCTTCTTTAGCATCCAATGATTTCACTTCGTCCGGCGTTACTGGGAATAATGCGATAGCGGGAATGCCAAGTTTATTAATAATGGCTACTTCTTTTAATAATAGGTCAATGCTCATTCGCTCAACACCGGGCATGGATTCAACCGATTGGCGTTGGTTATTACCTTCTAATACAAAGCAAGGATAAATTAAATCATTGACCGACAATTGATTCTCACGCACTAGATTACGTGAAAATTCATCTCGTCTAAGACGACGTGGACGATGATGGGGAAAACGACTATCAAGAAGGGAGTAACTCACAGTTTTGTCCTTACAAATAATACATATTAAGTTGAATAATACCTTAAATATTAAATTTTGTTAGTTTTCAGTCGAAAGCATAGGTAATACTAAAAAATATAGAATTAAGCATTATGAAAAGTCGTATTGGCATGGTGCAGATGAATTCATCTGATCAGCTAGCAGAAAATTTAAAATATTCATTAAATAAAATCCGAGAGGCAGCAGATGAAGGTGTTGACCTTTTAGCGTTTCCTGAAACATTTTTATATGTGGGTAATGATCATGCGGAGAAGCATCGTGTGGCTCAAACGCTAGAGGGTGAACTTGTTCAGACTTTTCAAGAATATGCCTCTAAATATGACTTATCTATATTATTAGGTAGCATCTATGAAAAAACGCAAGAAGATAGCGAGCGTTTATATAACACCTCGATCTTAATTAATCGCCAAGGTGAAATAAACGGTGTTTATCGAAAAATCCACATGTGTGATGCGCCGACATTAGGCTACAACGAATCGGATGGTATTAAACCGGGTAACACCCCCGTTGTTGTTGACCATGAAGTGGGGACGTTGGGTTTAACGATTTGTTATGACTTGCGTTTTCCCGAATTATTTCGCCATATGACGGCACAAGGTGCGCAGATAGTGTTTGTACCGGCGGCATTTTTTCTCTATACCGGCAAGCATCATTGGTTACCTCTATTAATCGCTAGAGCAATAGAAAATCAAATATATATTGTGGCACCTAACCAGTGGGGTGAGCATTATGATGGGCGTACATCATATGGCAGTAGCGTGATTATAGATCCATGGGGCAGTGTGATTTGCTGTGCCTCTGAGCGAGCAGAGTTGGTTTCTGCTGTTGTTGATTTGGATTATTTACATGAAGTTAGGGAAAACATGCCGCTACTCAATCATGGTCGCCCAGAACTATATCGTTCAAATTAAGTTATTTTCACATAGACTAAACCTCTAGTTTTAAGATAAAATTACGAGGATTTTGTGTGGAAAGAGCGTTCAGCTTTTTCCTTTATTTTTATCTGGTGGAGGTTTCCTTTGAAGACAAGCGCTTTACTTGCTCTTGAAGATGGTACGGTCTATCACGGCGAATCAATTGGTGCTATTGGGCAATCGGTTGGTGAAGTTGTGTTTAATACAGCAATGACTGGCTATCAGGAAATTCTGACCGACCCTTCATATTGTCGCCAAATTGTTACCTTAACTTATCCGCATATTGGTAATGTTGGTGTGAATGTTGAAGATGAAGAATCAAATAATATTGTTGCCAGCGGATTAATTATTCGTGATTTATCGCCTGTTGTTAGTAATTGGCGCAGTGAAGAAGCGTTAGACAGTTATTTAGAGCGCCATAACGTGGTTGGTTTAGCAGGTATTGATACCCGTGCTTTGACACGTCGTTTACGTGATAAAGGTGCGATGAAAGGCTGTATCGTTGCCGGTGATAACATCGATATTGATGCAGCCATTGCCGCTGCAAAAGCTTTTGATGGCCTAAAAGGTATGGACTTAGCTAAAGTTGTATCTACTAAAGAGTCTTATCAATGGGATAAATCATGCTGGCATTTGTCGGGAGAGTCTCAAGCAGTAGCAGAACGTTTCCATGTGGTTGCTTATGACTTTGGTGCTAAGAGTAATATCTTGCGTATGCTGGTGGAGCGTGGTTGCCGTTTAACGGTTGTACCTGCTCAAACATCAGCTGAAGAGGTGTTAGCCTTAAACCCTGATGGTGTATTTTTGTCGAATGGCCCTGGTGATCCTGAGCCGTGTACTTATGCGATTGAAGCGATTCAAACCTTGCTTGAAAAAGAGTTACCCATTTTTGGAATTTGTTTAGGTCACCAATTGTTAGCGTTAGCCT
>JALSLH010000094.1 GCA_026988435.1 Methylophaga sp. | reverse complement strand
ACTCGCAAGCCAGATGCCTCACGACCTCGTAGTCGTGAAGTATATTTATTAGGCAAAGGCCTAAAATAGTTAATAATGTTACAGAGGTAATGCACGTTGAATGACATGATGAAAAACATCCTATTATGGGTCGTTGTTGCAATTGTCCTAATGCAGGTTTTTAGTGCATTTGGTCCTCAACCGGTTGATGAAACTGAGCTCGATTATTCAACTTTTATCGCTAATGTGAAAGAGGGCGGTATATCAGAAGTACATATTCAAGGTAGAACCATTACCGGCACACTGACCGATGGCAAAGAGTTTACTACCTATAGCCCCGATTACGATCCTGGTTTGATGGGTGACTTGATTAATAATGACGTTACTATTAAAGCTGAACCAGTAGAACAAACAAGTCTATTAATGCAGATCTTTATTTCTTGGTTCCCAATGTTATTGTTAGTGGGTGTATGGGTATTTTTCATGCGCCAAATGAATGGTGGCGGTGGCGGTAAAAACCCGATGTCATTTGGTAAAAGCAAAGCAAAAATGCTTAATGAAGATCAAGTTAAAGTCACATTCAAAGACGTCGCGGGTGTTGAAGAAGCAAAGGAAGAAGTTGCAGAATTAGTCGAATTTCTACGTGAACCAGCAAAATTCCAAAAGCTAGGCGGTAAAATCCCACGAGGAATTTTGATGGTGGGTTCACCCGGTACAGGTAAAACCTTACTAGCAAAAGCGATTGCTGGTGAAGCTAAAGTACCGTTCTTTACTATCTCTGGTTCAGACTTTGTTGAGATGTTTGTCGGTGTGGGTGCATCACGTGTGCGTGATATGTTTGAGCAAGCAAAGAAACATGCGCCTTGCATTATCTTTATCGATGAAATTGATGCGGTAGGCCGCCATCGTGGGGCTGGTGTTGGTGGTGGTAATGATGAACGTGAACAAACATTAAACCAGTTATTAGTTGAAATGGATGGTTTTGAAGGTAATGAAGGCGTTATTGTTATTGCTGCGACTAACCGTCCTGATGTATTAGATCCTGCATTATTACGCCCCGGTCGATTTGATCGCCAAGTAGTTGTGCCATTGCCAGATATTCGTGGGCGCGAACAAATCTTGAATGTACATTTAGGTAAGGTACCTGCGGCTGATGATGTTAAAGCAAGTGTTATTGCGCGAGGCACCCCCGGTTTTTCAGGGGCTGATTTAGCTAATTTAGTAAATGAAGCGGCTTTATTTGCAGCTAGAGAAGATAAACGTCTGGTTGAAATGGAAGACATGGAAAAAGCCAAAGACAAAATCATGATGGGCGCGGAACGCAAATCCATGGTGATGAGCGAAAAAGAAAAAAGAAATACAGCCTATCATGAAGCCGGTCACGCCATTGTCGGCCGTATCGTGCCCGACCATGATCCTGTGTATAAAGTGAGCATTATCCCACGTGGTCGCGCCTTAGGTATTACTATGTTTTTACCAGAAGAAGATAAATACAGTAATAGTAAACGCCAGTTAGAAAGCCAAATGTCAACGCTATACGGTGGTCGTATCGCTGAAGAAATGATCTTAGGTGAAGATGGTGTGACAACAGGTGCATCGAATGATATTCAACGCGCCACAGAAATAGCACACAATATGGTGACCAAGTGGGGTTTGTCAGACAATATGGGCCCAATGTCTTACGGTGAAGAAGAAGGTGAGGTTTTTCTTGGTCGCAGTGTGACGCAGCATAAATCGGTATCTGACTTAACTGCAAAACAGATTGATGAAGATGTACGTATGTTAGTCAATCGTAATTATCAGCGTGCAGAAAAAATCTTAAAAGAAAATATTGATAAGTTACATATTATGACGGACTTATTGATGAAATATGAAACCATTGATAGCGATCAAATTGATGCCATTATGGAGGGTCGCAAGCCGGGTGCACCAAGAGATTGGACCGATGACTCGCCAACACCACCATCAACGCCACCAGAAACATCTGCTGATTCTGATGTCTCAGGTGAGCCAGCAGAACAGTCGTAATCACTTAAGCAACACCGTCATTCCCACATGTTTTTAAGCAATACCGTCATTCCCGCATGCTTTAAGCGGGAATCTAGTGTTTTAAAACAAAGATTCTGGCTAAGCTCGTGCTTAGCTTGACTGGGTAGATCCTACCGAGATGACAAAAAAACTCAGGTTAACTATATGATTTTAGACTGTGCAGGCAAGCCATTAGATCTGACAAAACCTCAAGTGATGGGGATCTTAAATGTCACACCAGATTCCTTTTCTGATGGTGGTCAGTTTATTGCACCTGAAGCAGCACTAAAACAAGCACAGAAAATGGTGGCTGATGGGGCGGCAATTATTGATGTGGGTGGCGAATCTACTCGACCCGGCGCGGCCGTAGTTTCTGTAGATGAAGAAATAGCACGCGTAGTGCCTGTTATAGAAACGATTCAAGCTGAAATTGATATTCCCATTTCTATAGATACCAGTAAACCTGATGTTATGCGTGCCGCTGTAAATGCAGGAGCAGGCTTCATCAACGATGTACAAGCATTACGTGTTGATGGCGCATTACAGGCTGCAGCAGAATTAGATGTACCTGTTTGCTTGATGCATGCTCAAGGTACGCCCGAAAATATGCAAGATAATCCTCAATATGATGCCGTTGTTGCTGAAGTAGCACAGTTTCTCTATGAGCGAGTGGCAGAGTGTAAACAGGCGGGGATTGGTCGAGATAAATTGATAGTTGATCCCGGTTTCGGTTTTGGTAAACGTGCCAGCCATAATCTTAGATTAATGAAACACCTAAGAGAATTGGTTGAACGAGGATTGCCGGTATTAATTGGTGTATCTCGCAAATCAATGATTGGTAAGTTGCTTAATGTTTCAGTAGATGAACGACTTGCTGCCAGTTTAGCGTTATCAGCTTTGGCGGTTTGGCAAGGTGCAAAAATAATTCGTAGTCATGACGTTTGTGAAACAGTTCAGGCTATAATGATGTGTGACCATGTAATGAAGGTAGAAGACTTTGGCTGAAAGAAAATATTTTGGAACAGATGGTATCCGTGGCCGTGTAGGTGATGGCGTTATTACACCTGAATTTGTACTTAAATTAGGTTGGGCAATAGGGCGGGTTTTTGCTAAGGAACACCGCAGTAAAATATTAATTGGTAAAGATACACGTATTTCAGGTTATATGTTTGAATCAGCATTACAAGCAGGTCTATCTGCCGCGGGTGTCGATATTTACTTGTTAGGTCCAATGCCAACGCCAGCGATTGCTTATCTAACACGCACATTTCATGCACAAGCAGGCATAGTTATTAGTGCATCACATAACCCTTATCATGATAACGGAATCAAATTCTTTTCAGGTGAAGGCACAAAATTAGCTGATGATATCGAACATGAAATTGAAGCAATGATGGATGAGCCACTAGTAACAGTCGATTCAGATTTATTAGGTAAAGCATACCGTGTTGATGACGCGGCTGGGCGTTATATTGAATTTTGCAAAAGCACCATTCCTTCAAAAGTTGATTTATCAGGTTTAAAAATTGTTGTTGATTGTGCTAATGGAGCTACGTACCATATTGCACCTGAAGTATTTAAAGAATTAGGTGCTGAGGTGATTGCTATTGGTAATGAACCTGATGGGCTTAATATTAATCAAAAATGTGGCTCGACGGAACCAGAATTATTACAAGGCGCTGTATTAGTTAATAAGGCAGATTTAGGTATAGCACTAGATGGCGATGGCGATCGATTGATCATGGTTGATCAAAAAGGCCAGCTGGTGGACGGCGATGAACTTTTATTCATTATTGCAAAATCGCAAAAACGTCTCGGCACAGGTGGAACAGAAATTATTGGCACAAAAATGTCTAATTTAGGTTTGGAACATGCTCTACAACGCCATGATATGACGCTACATCGTGCTGATGTGGGCGATCGCTATGTAATGCAAATGATGAAACAAACAGGTGGTATTGTTGGCGGTGAATCATCCGGGCATATCATTTGTTTAGATAAAACATCGACAGGTGATGGCATTGTTGCAGCACTTCAGGTTTTAGCTGAAATACAACAAACAGGTCTCAGCCTTAATGAGCTATGTTCAGCCGTCATTAAATACCCACAACGTTTAATCAACGTTAGAGTCACAAAGCAAATTGATCTTGCCAATAACCGTGAAGTAACCGAAGCAGTCAAAGCCATCGAAGCTAAACTAGGCGATGAAGGACGGGTTTTATTACGCGCATCAGGAACCGAACCCCTTATCAGGGTCATGGTTGAAGGACGCGACGCAACACTAATTAATCAACTAGCCGCTGAACTTGCTGGCGTTATTGAAAATCTAGCGTAGCTAAGAAATCAATGAAAAACGGTTTCTTCCAATGACTTTTGTAAGCCTAAGTTCTTTTCAGCATTGATAATAATAGGCGCTGTAGTCACAACTTTAATATTATTGTTATCATCAGTTTGTTTATAAACAACGAGTAATACAAGTGCATCAGCTGGGTTATCTAACTGAAGTGATTTTAAATCGTCATCAGTAAATTCAATTTCGTATTCCATACCGAGTGTGCTGGGAGAAATAACCGACATTGAGAAATCAGCATCTGCAGTAGATTGCAACCAATGAACAACAGGTTCATCTTGAGTTGTTTCATGAAATAACTGTAATTGTGTTTGTTCAGATAAACCAATTAATCCATTAGGAAACTTAATAATATTATCTGCATTTAAATTGTGAGTGCCCATAGTTCTTCCTATCTTTTAAATAAAATGTGTAAGACTTCATATCGTCTCTCTCAAGAATATGCAGGATATGTACCAACAATAATATTAGGCAATACAATATTGCTTTATCAAGGCTAAAAAGGTAAGCTAAGCACTTGTTTTAATTTTAAAAGAGTAATACAAGTGCGAAAACCTTTTGTGGCTGGAAATTGGAAGATGAACGGCTCTAGTACGAGTACTGCACGGCTTTTGAACAGTATTTTGACGCAGGTAGAAACGTTCTCCTCTGTTGATGTCGCCGTGTTTCCCCCCGCTGTTTATTTGAAGCAAGTGCAAGAAGCATTAACGGGTACGCCACTATTTTGGGGAACGCAAAATCTCTCTCAATTCAAACGTGGTGCCTATACAGGTGAAATATCTGCACCTATGCTTAATGATTTTGGCTGCGAATATGTATTAATGGGACATTCGGAAAGACGCTGCTTATATGCTGAGATTGGGCTTGATACGCTTGTACTTGATAAAATTATTGCAGAAAAATATGCGATAGCTGTACAAGAAGGTATTACGCCCATTGTTTGTATCGGTGAAAGCCCCGAAGAACATGAGACGGGTAAGACCGAAGAGGTTGTAACGCGATTGTTGGATATAGTCATTGACCAATTGGGTGCCGAAGCATTGTCGCAAGCGATACTTGCCTACGAACCTGTCTGGGCAATTGGTACCGGGAAATCAGCATCACCCGAATGGGCTCAAAGCGTTCATGCACTTATGCGAGAGCGCATTGCCAAACATGATAAATCGACTGCCGACAAAGTACAAATACTTTACGGCGGGAGCGTAAAAGAGGATAATGCGTCCTCCTTATTTTCAATGCCAGATATTGATGGTGGGCTCATTGGTGGAGCATCATTAGATGCTAATGAGTTTGTAGCAATTTGTCAGGCAGCAGCGAGCGTTTAGGTTATAAAATGGATGCATTAATTATTGTAGTACACATCTCAATTTCACTAGCATTAGTCGGGTTGATTTTAATTCAGCACGGCAAAGGCGCAGATGCCGGTGCAGCCGCACTAGGTGGAGGCGGAGGTGCATCATCTAGCGTATTTGGTAGTCAAGGTTCAGCATCATTCTTGTCACGCTCAAGCGCTATATTAGCCGCCGCTTTTTTTGTGACCAGTCTGACATTAGCTTACTTCTCAAATCAGACAAAACCTGTTGAAAGTGTTA
Organism: Methylophaga sp.; assembly: GCA_026988435.1. Taxonomy (GTDB): domain Bacteria; phylum Pseudomonadota; class Gammaproteobacteria; order Nitrosococcales; family Methylophagaceae. The sequence goes on along the minus strand of JALSLH010000094.1, from coordinate 24,596 downwards.
CTGAGTCAGCAGCGATAACTGAAACAGTAGAGACAGCGCCAGCAATTCCAACGCCAAGCGACTTGCCTGACCTTCCAGAATAATCTAAACCCCTATTAGCCGACGTGGTGAAATTGGTAGACACGCCATCTTGAGGGGGTGGTGGACATAGTCCGTGGCGGTTCGACTCCGCCCGTCGGCACCAAATATTAGAAGAAAATCCAATATAAATCCCCTCCAAAATGCATTTAAATCTGCTAAGCTATATTAAATAAATTTTAATGTAGGAACAGCAATGAAATACGCGCTAATACTCTCACTTTTTCTTAATATTTCATTTTCTATGCACGCATTTGCGGCAGATGAAGTTAGTGATCAGCTTAAAGCTATGATTGAGCTTGCTGAGCAAGGTGATGCAGAAGCGCAATATGATTTAGCGTTAGCCTACGATTTTGCAGATGGTGCGCCTGAAGATCATGTGGCTGCTGTTAAGTGGTATCTCAAGGCCGCTGAACAAGGCCATATGGACGCTCAATATAACTTAGCTATTAGTTATGATGATGGTGAGGGTGTTGAAGAAGATAATGCCGCTGCTACTGTTTGGTATCGCAAGGCAGCACTTCAGGGTGATGCAAAAGCGCAATATAATTTAGCCAGAAGTTATGATGAAGGTGAGGGCGTAGAGGTTGATCATGCTGAGGCAGTTGATTGGTATCGTAAGGCGGCAGAACAGGGGCATACCTCGGCTCAATATAATTTAGCTGTCAGCTATGACGAAGGCGAAGGTGTTCGACAAAACCACGAAGAAGCGGTGAAATGGTACATTAAAGCCGCAAAGGCAGGCGATCCTGAAGCACAATATAATTTAGCTATCAGCTATGAAATTGGTGAAGGTGTAGAAGAAAATAAAGGTGAAGCGGTTAAATGGTATCGACGTGCAGCAGCACAGGGTGATACTGATGCTGTAGATCGTCTAAAAGCACTTAATGCATGGGAGTAGGATTGCCTGATTCTGCGCGTTAGATATGAAAATAAATTCAGATATACACGTTTAATATCTCTCAAAAATGACTTGCTATTGTTACATTATATTGATTTGAATAGGCAATAAATGATCTAGGTCTAAAAGCCTTTAAAAAGTCTAATATTAACTTCTCTTTGTGCCATATACAGTGTAGTATTGTTATTATTCAGAAACTAGAAAGAACGCTTTATGTTGGAGAACTATCTCCCAATTTTGTTGTTTATAATAATCGGTATTGGCTTTGGCATTATGCCTATGCTAGCGGGTTTTGTGCTAGGTCCTCGTCGCCCTGATGATGAAAAACTCTCCCCTTATGAGTGTGGCTTTGAGCCATTTGAAGATGCGCATGCAAAATTTGATGTGCGTTACTATCTTGTTGCAATCTTGTTTATCATTTTCGATTTGGAAATTGCCTTTTTATTTCCTTGGGCTGTTGTGCTTGATGATATTGGTGGTTTCGGATTAGTCGCAATGTTTATTTTCTTAGGAATATTAGTTGTTGGCTTTATTTATGAGTGGATGAAGGGAGCCTTGGAGTGGGAATAGAAGGTGTTTTAGAAGAAGGGATTGTTACTACTTCTGCTGATAAATTAATTAACTGGGCGCGTACAGGTTCATTATGGCCGATGACTTTTGGTCTAGCCTGTTGTGCGGTTGAAATGATGCAAGCGGGTGCTTCACGTTATGACTTAGATCGCTTTGGCGTAGTTTTTCGACCCAGTCCTCGACAATCTGACGTGATGATTGTGGCTGGAACGCTGGTGAATAAAATGGCGCCGGCATTACGTAAAGTTTATGACCAAATGTCAGAACCTCGTTGGGTTATTTCTATGGGTTCGTGTGCTAATGGTGGTGGTTATTATCATTATTCTTATGCTGTGGTACGTGGTTGTGATCGCATTGTTCCAGTTGATATTTATGTGCCAGGTTGCCCACCGACAGCGGAAGCCTTGTTATACGGCATTATCCAGTTGCAAAAGAAAATTCGGCGTACCAATACTATTGCTAGAATACCGACGCAGGAAACCTAGCGATAATGATAAAAAAACTAAAAGAAAAATTAGAGCAGCACTTATCAGATGTCATTCTTGATTGTGAGTGGTCGCCTTCACATGAAGAAATTACTATTCATATTCCGGATGATAGTGTTGTGTCAGTATGCAAAACCTTGCGAGATAGTTTTGGTTTCGAGCAATTAATCGATGTTTGTGGTGTTGATTATTCAGAATATGGTGGCAGTGCTTGGGAGACTAAAGGTGCCTCCGATCGCGGTTTTAGTAGGGCAGTGGATGGCGAAGGCTATTTAGAACCAGTGACGGAAGGCCAACGTTTTGCCGTTGTCTACCACCTGCTTTCGATTGAACATAATCAACGCTTGCGTATAAAAGTGCGTTTAGATGCAAATCTACCTACGGTTGATAGTGTTACTTCTGTCTGGAGCTCTGCAGATTGGTTTGAGCGTGAAGCCTTTGATATGTATGGTATTTTATTTAGAGGTCATGAAGACTTACGTCGCATATTGACTGATTATGGTTTTGTCGGGCACCCATTCCGTAAAGATTTTCCACTTATAGGCAATGTTGAAATGCGTTATGACGCAGAAAAAAAACGTGTTGTTTATGAACCGGTGAGCATTGAAGAAAGAACCTTAGTTCCCCGGGTGATCCGTGATGATAATCGCTACCAAAAAGGTGAGCGTTAACCATGGCTGAAATTAAAAATTACACCTTAAACTTTGGTCCACAACATCCGGCAGCACATGGCGTATTACGTCTTATTCTTGAAATGGACGGTGAAGTGATTCAGCGTGCAGATCCGCATATCGGTTTGTTACACCGAGGCACAGAAAAATTAGCAGAATCAAAACCATATAATCAAAGCATTGGTTATATGGATAGGCTCGATTATGTATCGATGATGTGTAATGAGCATGCCTATGTAATGGCCATTGAAAAGATGATCGGGGTGCAAGTGCCTGAACGTGCACAATATATCCGAGTCATGTTTGATGAAATTACCCGTTTGCTCAATCACTTAATGTGGTTAGGAGCGCATGGTTTAGATATTGGTGCGATGACCATCTTCTTATATTGCTTCCGTGAACGTGAAGATTTGATGGATTGCTATGAAGCTGTTTCAGGCGCACGTTTGCATGCGACCTACTATCGTCCGGGTGGTGTTTATCGTGATTTGCCGGACAGCATGGCAAAATATAAAGCCTCAAAATGGCATAGCGAAAAAGAAGTCAAACAAAAGAATACTAATCGTGAAGGCAGTTTTTTAGATTTTCTAGAAGATTTCACTGAACGGTTTCCTGGCTATGTTGATGAGTATGAAACATTACTGACAGACAACCGTATTTGGAAACAGCGAACTGTAGGTATTGGTGTGGTTTCACCTGAGCGTGCAATGCAACTTGGCTTTACAGGGCCAATGTTACGCGGCAGTGGCATAGCTTGGGATTTACGTAAAAAACAACCTTATGCCGTTTATGACAAGATGGATTTTGATATTCCAATTGGCGTAGAAGGTGACTGTTACGATCGTTATTTAGTGCGTGTCGAAGAAATGCGTCAATCAAATCGAATTATAAAACAATGTATTAACTGGTTACGTGAAAACCCAGGGCCGGTTATTACTGACGATGTTAAAGTAGCACCGCCGAAACGGACGGGTATGAAAGATGATATGGAATCATTGATCCATCACTTTAAATTATTTACTGAGGGCTATTGCGTGCCTGAGGGAGAAATTTATTCTGCAGTGGAACATCCAAAAGGTGAATTTGGTATTTACATGGTTTCAGATGGTGCTAATAAACCATATCGGGTGAAAATTCGTGCGCCGGGTTTTGCCCATCTTTCAGCAATGAATGAAATGATTCAAGGTCATATGTTAGCCGATGTTGTGGCTATAATTGGTACAATGGATATTGTGTTTGGTGAGGTGGATCGATGAACCTAGTGGGCACTAAAACAGAATTATTTACAGAAGATCTTCGCCAGCAGATTGATGCGTGGGTGGCTAAATACCCAGCAGGGCAAAGCCAGTCAGCCGTTATTCCGGCATTGCATATATTGCAAGATGCCAATGACGGTTGGATTTCAAAAGACATTATGAATGCTTTGGCGGAATATTTAGGCATGCCTAAAATTGCTGTTTATGAAGTGGCAACATTCTATTCAATGTATGAATTGTCACCGGTGGGTCAACATAAGATCAGTGTTTGTACTAATATTTCATGCATGTTGAATGGCTCAGAAGAAATTGTTACTCATTTGGAACAGCGCTTAGATGTGAAGTTAGGTGAAACAACAGCAGACAATAAATTCACTCTAAAAGAAGTGGAATGTTTAGGCGCGTGTTGTGGAGCACCAATGATGCAATTAGATCGTGATTATCATGAACACTTAACCACTGACAAACTTGATAAGATTTTGGATGGTATTAAATGAGTAATCTAGATCAGGTTTGCTTCCGTACCCGCCACCTTGATGAGCCTTGGAGTTTAGAATCCTATCGCAGTGTGGGCGGTTACGAACAGTTAGAAAGAGTACTAAAAGATAAAGTAAGTGCCGAAGATATTATTGAGCAGATCAAAGATTCTGCTTTGCGGGGCCGTGGTGGTGCAGGTTTCCCAACAGGTTTGAAGTGGAGCTTTATGCCGAGGCGAATGCCGGGGGCTAAATACATCGTCTGTAATTCAGATGAAGGTGAACCGGGTACCTGTAAAGATCGTGATATTTTGCGTTTTAATCCACATCAAGTAGTTGAAGGTATGATTATCGCTGGCTATACCATTGGTGCACAAGCGGGTTATAACTATATTCGTGGTGAATTTATTGAACCTTTTGACCGTTTTGAAGCCGCGATTCAAGAAGCGAAAGATGCCGGTTATTTGGGTAAAGATATTTTAGGTTCAGGTTTTAATTTTGAGCTTTATACTCAACCGGGCGCGGGTGCTTATATTTGTGGTGAAGAAACCGCACTTTTAGAATCGCTTGAAGGTAAAAAAGGTCAGCCACGTTATAAACCGCCATTTCCTGCGGGTTACGGACTATATGGCCGACCTACAACAATTAATAATACTGAAACATTAGCATCTGTACCTGTTATTTTGCAAAAAGGTGGTGATTGGTTCCATGAATTAGGCACACCAAATAATGGTGGTACTAAAATATTCAGTGTTTCTGGTCATGTCAATAAACCAGGTAACTATGAAGTGCCGATGGGAATGCCTTTTTCAGAACTACTTGAGTTGGCTGGTGGCATGCGTAATGGCAATAAGATAAAAGCCGTTATACCCGGTGGTAGCTCTACCCCTGTGATTCCTGGTGATGTAATGATGGATGTACTGATGAGCTATGATGGCATTAGTAAGGGGGGCTCAATGTTGGGTGCCGGGTCCGTTATTGTTATGGATGAAACAACCTGTATGGTGAAAGCGTTAGAGCGGATAGCTGAGTTTTATTATGAAGAATCCTGTGGTCAATGTACGCCTTGTAGAGAAGGTACAGGCTGGTTATATCGTGTTGTGAAGCGTATTGTTCATGGTGAAGGAAAGCAGGAAGATTTAGATCAGTTAGTTGATGTGGCATCTAATATTAATGGTAATACTATATGTGCGTTGGGTGAAGCTGCTGCGGCACCTATAATGAGTTTTATTAAGCATTACCGTGATGAGTTCCAATATTACGTTGATCATGGAACGTCACAGGTGAATAAATAAATGGTTAATATAGAAATTGATGGCATTCCACTCACGGTGGATCCAGAAAAAATGATTATCCAAGTGGCCGATGAAGCGGGCATAGATATTCCACGTTTTTGCTATCATAAAAAATTATCGATAGCAGCTAATTGCCGTATGTGTTTGATTGAAGTAGAGCAATCACGCAAAGCATTACCGGCCTGTGCAACGCCTGTAACTGAAGGCATGAAGATCTTTACACAATCAGAAGTAGCGCTTGCAGCTCAAAAAAGTGTAATGGAATTTTTGTTGATTAATCATCCTTTAGATTGCCCTATTTGTGATCAAGGTGGTGAGTGTGAGTTACAAGATCTATCTGTAGGTTATGGTGGAGGCCTTGGCCGATTTAGCGAAGGCAAACGTGTTGTTAAAGATAAAAATATTGGCCCACTAGTTCAGACTGAAATGACACGATGCATTCATTGTACTCGCTGCGTGCGGTTTGGAACTGAAATTGCGGGTATTGCCGAATTGGGTGCAACCGGCCGTGGCGAACATATGGAAATAGGCACATATGTTGAGAGTAGCCTTGCTTCTGAACTATCAGGTAATATTATTGATCTGTGCCCTGTTGGTGCACTGACATCTAAACCATTCCGCTATAAAGCACGTGCATGGGAGCTTACCGCTCACCCATCTATTGCACCACATGATGCTGTGGGTTCAAATATTGAATTTCATACTCGCGGTAAAGATGTAATGCGGGTGGTGCCACGTGATAATGATAATGTAAATGAAACATGGATATCAGATCGTGATCGCTTTAGCTATTTAGGTTTAAATCATGAGCAGCGCGCGACAGTGCCATTGGTGAAGCAAAATGGTAAGTGGATAGAGACCGATTGGGAAACTGCATTACAAGCGACGATGGATGGCTTGCAGATTGTAAAAGATAAACATGGCACCGATCAGCTTGCAGGTGTAATTTCACCCACAGCCACATTAGAAGAAAATTATTTATTTAAAGGTCTGCTAACAGGTTTAGATATTCAAAACAGTGACCATCGTTTGCGACAATTAGATTTTGCAGATGAGAATGTGGCCTACAATCAAAAAGATTGGTGTTTAGATCATATTAATGACAGTGACGATATTATTCTGATCGGCTGTAATATTCGTAGCGAGCAACCAATTATTGCCCATCGTATTAGGCAAGCTGCCATGATGGGGGCAACGGTTACTGATATTAATTTTTTCAAGTCTGATTTGCTAATGCCAACGGCAACGCAATTAACGTTTAATCTTGACGGCCTACTCACTCACTTGCAAGGTATTGCAAAAGCGTTGATGCCTCTTGCAGGAAAATGTGGCAAAGATTGGCAAGATATGCTTGAACATGTTGTGCCTACAGCTGTTGACCAAACCATTGCCATGCGGTTGTCTAACGCCATGACAGCCACTATTTTTGTGGGCGCTTTGGCTAACAATCATCCACAGGCGGCTAAAATAAGAACACTGGCTGTAATGATTTCAAGACTGGGCAAAGGTCAGTTAGTAGTATTACCGACGGCAAATTCAAGTGCTGCTGAACTAGTCGCTGAAATCAGTCATGGTGAAAAAACAGTCAATGCATTGCAGTTATGGAAAAATAACTTACGTTCATATATTTTGTTCAATGTAGAGCCTGAATTAGATTGTGCTGATCCTGATGCGGCACAACATGCCTTGCAGCAAGCTGACTTTGTAATCACAATGAACAGTTATGTAACAGATGAAATGCTTTCTTATTCAAATGTGATTTTACCTATCGCTAGTTTTGCTGAAACATCAGGTACTTTTGTTGGTGTTGATAAACAATGGCAAAGTTTTAAAGGGGCAGTGTCTGCGAAAGGTGAAAGTCGCCCGGCTTGGAAGGTGCTTCGCGTGCTGGGTAATTTAGCTAGACTAAAAGGCTTTGATTATATTTCATCACAAGATATTCGTGATGAAATTCAAGATAAGCTGAAGTTGGGTTCAAGCCCAAGTGTGGAATCCTACTTACCGGACAATTTTGATGTGACGACTGAAGGTTTAATGACTATTTCAGAAGTGCCAGTTTATCAAGTTGATAGTGTGGTACGACGCAGTGAAGCATTACAACAAACACCTGAAAATCAAAAAGCATCAGTAGCAAGAATGAATGCAATTGAAGCAAAAATACAGGGCGTTAGTAATGTCGAATTCATTAAAGTAAGACAGGGTGAAAAAGTAATTACCATGGCCTTTGAAATTGATGACTCTATTGCTGATGGTTGCCTATATTTAGCTGCAGGAACGAAACAGTCAATGAATCTCGGCGCTGCATTTGCTAATGTTAAAGTATCGGTGGGCACGCAGTCATGATGGATATGATAATGTCTATCGTTGATTGGGTCACGGCGCAAACCGTGCTGTATACCGTGCTAAAAATTGTCGCGATTATTGTGCCGTTGATGTTAGGTGTCGCTTATCTAACTTTAGCTGAGCGTAAAGTTATTGGTTTTATTCAGGTGCGAATTGGTCCTAACCGTGTTGGCCCGTGGGGATTGTTGCAACCTATTGCCGATGGACTGAAACTAGCTTTGAAGGAAGTGATTTTACCCGCTAAATCTAACTTATATTTATTCCTTGTAGCACCCGTATTAGCGATAGGTCCCGCTCTAGCCGCATGGGCTGTAATGCCGTTTGATGCCACCATGACATTAGCCAATATTGATGCAGGTTTGCTCTATATTTTAGCCATTACATCAATGGGGGTTTATGGTATTGTCATTGCCGGTTGGGCCTCTAATTCGCGTTATGCCTTTTTGGGTGCATTACGATCGGCTGCACAAGTTGTCTCATATGAAATTGCGATGGGCTTTGCTTTGGTTGGCGTATTGATCGCGGCAGGTAGTTTGAATTTAGGTGAAATTGTTTTAGGTCAGCAGGGTGGCATATTACACTGGTATTGGTTGCCATTATTTCCTCTTTTTATTGTGTACTTTATTTCTGGCATTGCCGAAACCAATCGTGCTCCTTTTGATGTGTCAGAAGGGGAGTCTGAAATTGTAGCCGGTTTCCATGTTGAGTATTCAGGAATGGCCTTTGCGGTGTTCTTTCTAGCCGAATATGCTGATATGATATTGATTTCAATGCTAGCGGCTGTAATGTTTACGGGAGGATGGTTATCACCATTCCAAGGTACATTCGTTGACGCTTGGTTTGAGTGGATACCAGGGATAGGGATGCTTTGGTTGTTTGCAAAAACCGCAGTCTTCTTGTTCTTCTATTTGTGGTTCCGAGCAACTTTCCCACGCTATCGTTATGATCAAATCATGCGTTTAGGCTGGAAGATATTTATTCCCGTTACTTTAGTTTGGCTTGTTGTTGTGGCCACAGCACAAGTATATGATATTGGCCCATGGTTTACAGAGGTGGCATTATGAATGCAATTCGTCATTTCTTTAAAAGCTTTTTGTTATGGGAATTATTGCTAGGCTTGAAACTCACAGGTCGTTATTTGTTTGCCAAAAAGATTACGGTACAGTATCCAGAAGAACAAACACCACAATCATTCCGCTTTAGAGGTTTGCATGCCTTGCGTCGTTATCCCAATGGTGAAGAGCGCTGCATTGGCTGTAAATTATGTGAGGCTGTATGTCCTGCTTTGGCAATCACCATTGACACAGAGCCGCGTGATGATGGCACTCGCCGCACTACAAAATATGAAATTGATTTATTTAAATGTATCTATTGCGGCTTTTGTGAAGAATCGTGTCCTGTAGATTCAATTGTTGAAACACGGATATTTGATTATCACTTCGAAAACCGTGGTGAAAATATTATGACTAAAGATAAGCTATTAGCCATTGGCGATGACAATGAAACTCAAATAGCCGCCGATCGTGCAGAAGATGCGAGGTATAGATAATGAGTGTTGAACAACTCATATTTTATGGCTTTGCTGCAATCTTGCTATTTGCAGCTACTATGGTGGTCATAGTACGTAACCCAGTGCGGGCAGCCTTGTTTTTAATCTTGGCATTTTTCACTAGTGCCGGTATTTGGTTGCTACTCGAAGCAGAGTTTTTAGCCATGACATTAGTATTAGTATATGTCGGTGCGGTCATGGTGTTATTCCTCTTTGTGGTCATGATGCTAGATATTGATCTTGCCCCGCTACAAGAAGGGTTTACTAAATACTTACCATTAGGCATTGTCGTAGCCGCATTAATTACGGTTGAAATGATTGCGGTATTAGGTTCTGCACATTTTGGATTAGACATTATTGCTGCGCCGGTTCCTCATCCAGATGGATACAGTAATACCAAAGAAATTGGTTTACTGCTTTATACGGTTTATGTTTATCCCTTTGAAATCGCATCTATTATTTTAACGGTGGCTATTGTCGCGGCAATTACATTGACCTTACGTGACAAGAAAAGTAAATCACAGAATATTGCTGAGCAAGTTAAAGTGCGTCGAGAAGATCGTGTTCGCATTATTAAAATGGATGCAGTTAAAAAGGAGGAGGTTGAATCATGATTGCTTTATCTGACTTTCTTATTTTAGGTGCATTATTATTTAGTCTCGCAGTAGCGGGGATTTTCATTAATCGTAAAAACATCATTATTTTATTAATGTGTATTGAGTTAATGTTATTAGCCGTAAACCTGAATTTTATTGCCTTTTCGCATTATGCTGGTGATATCGCAGGGCAAGTGTTTGTATTTTTTATTCTCACCGTAGCAGCAGCAGAAGCCGCTATTGGTCTGGCCATTTTAGTTGTGCTCTTTAGAAATATGCACACCATAAATGTTGCTGATCTTGATAAGTTGAAGGGTTAGCATGGGACATCTGAATCAGACATTACTATTAACCATCGCCTTAGCGCCATTAGTCGGCAGTATCATTGCTGGTCTATTTGGCAAAAAAGTGGGTAAGGTTTGGTCGCACCGAGCCGCCATCTATGGCGTGGGGATTGCCTTTGTCTTATCCGTTTGGGTGCTTAAACTCGTTATCGGCGGCGAAACGTATAATCAACAAGTTTATCAATGGTTACAAGCAGGCTCGCTCAGCCTAGAAGTGGGCTTTATGATTGATGCACTAACGGCAATGATGATGGTGGTGGTGACTTTTGTCTCCTTAATGGTGCATATTTATACTGTCGGCTATATGCATGATGATGATGGCTATACGCGATTCTTTAGCTATATCTCTCTTTTTACCTTCTCGATGCTGATGCTGGTTATGGCCAATAACTTTATGCAGTTATTCTTCGGCTGGGAAGCAGTAGGCTTAGTGTCATATTTATTGATTGGTTTTTGGTATAAAAAACCAACGGCGATTTATGCCAATTTAAAAGCATTTTTAGTGAACCGTGTGGGTGACTTTGGTTTCTTACTAGGTATTGCGGGTGTGCTGATGTATGCAGGTAGTTTGGATTATGTTGAGGTGTTTGCACAAGCCCCCACTATAGCTTCACAAAGTACCGAGTTATTTGCAGGTCATAGCTGGTCAGTGATGACGGTTATTTGTATTTTATTATTTATAGGTGCCATGGGTAAATCAGCCCAAGTACCTTTGCATGTCTGGTTACCGGATTCAATGGAAGGCCCCACACCTATTTCAGCATTAATTCATGCTGCAACCATGGTAACAGCGGGTATTTTTATGGTGACACGCATGTCGCCATTATTTGAGTTTTCAGAAACAGCGTTATCGTTTGTATTAGTGATTGGTGCGATCACAGCCTTATTTATGGGCTTCTTAGGTCTAATCCAGAACGATATTAAACGCGTAATCGCTTATTCAACCTTGTCGCAACTAGGCTATATGACGGTCGCCTTAGGCGCATCAGCCTATGCGGCGGGTGTATTCCATTTAATGACTCACGCATTCTTTAAAGCCTTATTATTCTTAGGTGCCGGTTCGGTGATTATTGCTATGCACCATGAACAAGATATTCGCAAAATGGGTGGCTTGAAGAAATATATGCCGATTACGTACTGGACGGCATTAATTGGTTCTCTGGCCTTAATTGGCTTTCCGGGCTTGGCGGGCTTCTTTTCAAAAGACTCGATTATTGAGGCGGTGCATGCTTCGCATCTAGCGGGTAGTGGCTTTGCCTATTTTTCGGTGTTGGCAGGCGTATTTATCACTGCTTTATATAGCTTCAGACTATTCTTTTTAGTGTTCCATGGCAAAGAACGTTTTGACACTCATGGCGATCATAAACCGCATGAATCACCTGCAGTAGTGACTGTGCCATTAATATTATTGGCAATTCCGTCTGTTGTGGCAGGTTACTTTATTGCTCCAATGGTGTTTGGTGATTTCTTTGGCGATTCAATTATTGTCCATCATCAGCATGATGTATTGGCTCATGTGGGTGAAGAGTTTCATGGTGCATTTAGCTTTGTGCTACATGGTATGACACAACTACCATTCTTATTAGCCATGTCAGGTATCGCCGTTGCCTATTTCCTTTATATGATGCGCCCTGATATTCCTGCTAAATTACAGCAATGGTTTAACTGGTTATATCGTGTGCTCGATAATAAATATGGCTTTGATGCTTTTAATGAAAAAGTATTTGCCGGTGGCTCGCGCATGATAGGAAATATTTTATGGAAAGTAGGTGACCAAACCTTAATTGATGGTGCTGTCGTTAATGGTACAGCTAAAACAGTGGGTGCAGTCTCGAAAATTATTCGAAAAGTTCAGACTGGTTATTTATACACCTATGCCTTTGCCATGATTATTGGCTTATGGCTATTGCTTACTTATTTTGTGGTCTAATATGTTTACTGATTTACCTTTATTAAGCTTACTAATTTGGTTACCTGTTCTAGGCGGCATCGCCGTGTTAGTCAATGGTGATAACAATGGCTGGGCTCGACCATTATCACTAATTATTTCAGTCGTAACACTCTTGTTATCAATCGGGCTATATACCGGTTTTGATAATGCGACTTATCAAATGCAGTTTGCTGAGCAAGCGTCATGGATTTCCACATTCAATATTAACTATTCACTTGGTATAGATGGATTCTCAATGCCTTTGATTATTTTGACAGCATTTTCTACGGTAATAGTCGTAGTAGCAGGTTGGGAAGTAATTCAAGATCGTGTTAGCCAATATATGGCGGCTTTTTTGATTATGGAAGGCTTGATGATTGCCGTATTTGCATCATTAGACGCGATTTTGTTCTACGTGTTCTTTGAAGCGATGTTAATTCCGTTATTCTTGGTTATCGGCATATGGGGTGGACCAAACCGAGTTTATGCCACCATTAAATTCTTTTTATATACCTTATTCGGTTCAGTCTTTTTATTATTAGCCTTGCTTTATTTACACCATGTGGCAGGTAGCTTCTCAATTTTAGATTTCCACGACGTCAGTTTAACGATGCAGGAGCAAATTTATTTATTCCTAGCATTTCTTATTGCCTTTGCCGTTAAAGTGCCGATGTGGCCAGTGCATACATGGTTGCCTGACGCTCACGTTGAAGCACCAACGGGCGGATCAGTGATCTTAGCTGCGATCACCTTAAAAATTGGTGGCTATGGTTTGATTCGATTTGCATTGCCGATTACACCCGATGCCAGCATGGCATTAGATTGGCTGGTGATTGGTTTATCGTTAACCGCCGTTGTTTATATTGGCTTTGTGGCATTAGCTCAGTCCGATTTGAAAAAACTAATTGCTTATTCAAGTATTGCGCATATGGGGTTTGTAACATTAGGCCTATTCATTGTGTTTAGAATCTTTGCTAACTCAGCAACAGGCAGTGGGGCAGTGCTTGCAGTAGAAGGCGCAATGGTGCAAATGATTTCACATGGTTTTATAGCTGCCGCGATGTTCTTAAGTGTCGGTGTTTTATATGACCGTATGCACACTCGTGAGATTAGTGCTTATGGTGGTGTGATTAATACCATGCCGATATTTGGTGGTTTTGCGGTATTTTTTGCAATGGCTAATGCAGGTTTACCGGGCACATCAGGTTTTGTGGGTGAGTTTATGGTTATTCTAGCGGCATTCCAAGCAAACTTTTGGTATGCATTTTTAGCCGCCACCACTTTGATTTTAGGTGCCGCTTATACGCTATGGATGGTGAAGCGAGTGATGTTTGGCGAGGTGGCGAATGATAATGTCGCTCAATTAACAGATCTAAATCGAAGAGAATTTCTGATGCTAGCATCTTTAGCTATTATCGTCTTAGCAATAGGGCTTTGGCCTGCACCCTTAACGGAAATTATGCATACATCAGTTGAACATTTATTAACGCAAGTGTCACAATCAAAACTATGAACTTTGAAGTAACAAATATGATTTTTGCCCTACCAGAAATGTTTATGCTGGCTATGGCTTGCGTAATTTTATTGATGGTGGCCTTTTTAGGTGATAAAGGTGCCAATAAAGTGTATGCAGCTAGCCTATTTACACTTGTTGTTACGGCGATATTTATTTACCGTGGAATGGACAGTGGTGGCGGATTAACCTTTGATGGAACCTATATCAAAGATGCATTTAGTGATGTATTAAAACTGGCAGTGAATGTCATCAATATTGCAGTATTGGTTTATTCAAGCTCATATTTAAAAGCCCGCGGCTTATTCAAAGGTGAATATTATGTATTAGCCATATTCTCTACCTTGGGCATGATGATCATGATTTCAGCAAATCATTTCCTAACGCTTTATTTAGGGCTGGAGCTCATGTCATTATGCATGTACGCCATGGTAGCGATGCACCGTGATTCAAAAATAGCCACTGAAGCAGCCATAAAATACTTTATCTTAGGTGCCATTGCATCAGGTATGTTGTTGTACGGCATGTCGATTATTTATGGTGTAACAGGCAGCTTAGATTTAGCGACTATTGCATCAACTATTCAAGCCGGCGGTTTAGATAATACGGTATTAAGCTTTGGTCTTGTGTTCTTAGTTATTGGAATAGGTTTTAAGCTGGGTGCGGTGCCATTCCATATGTGGTTGCCAGATGTTTATCATGGTGCGCCGACAGCAGTAACATTATTTATAGCAACAGCACCTAAAATTGCTGCGTTTGCCATGGCGATTCGAATCCTTGTGGATGGTCTGGGTGATGTGCAGCAATACTGGCAAGGCATGCTGATCATGTTGTCAGTATTATCAATGATAATCGGTAATGTAGTGGCAATTGCACAAACGAATTTAAAACGCATGCTTGCTTATTCAACAATTTCACATGTCGGTTTTATATTGTTAGGTGTGTTATCAGGAAGCCAAGAAGGTTATGCCGCAGCCATGTTTTATGCATTGGTTTACTCATTAATGAGCTTGGGTGGTTTTGGCATGATTATTCTGCTTAGCCGACAAGGTTTTGAAGCCGATACGATTGATGACTATAAAGGTCTAAGTCAACGTAACCCTTGGTATGCACTAATGATGTTGATCTTAATGTTCTCTATGGCGGGCATTCCGCCGTTAGTAGGCTTTTATGCCAAGCTAACGGTCATTAAATCTATTATAGATATTAACCTGATATCTGTTGCCATTATCGCAGTGTTAATGTCGGTAATAGGAGCATTTTATTATTTACGGATCATCAAAGTTATGTACTTTGAGAAGTCGGATCAAAATGAACCCCTAGAAGCACCAACTGATATGCGCGTTATGATTAGTGCTAATGCGCTAACTGTTTTAGCCTTAGGTTTGTTCCCCGGTGCGTTATTAGCTATCTGTACTTCTGTTTTTTCTTAAGATTTTACTATGTCTCCAATAAGCCTTATTTTATTATTCTTTGTGATTGCCAACTTACCTTGGTTTACCGAGCGATTATTTCTAGCTATTCCTTTAGCTAAAAATAAATCTGTTTTTTTACGATTAATAGAATTAATCGCGTTTTACTTTGTGAGCTTAGTCATTGCCACTATTTTTGAATCGCGATTCTCAGGCGGCGAAGTTCACCCGCAAACATGGGAGTTTTTTGTCACCACCTTTTGTTTGTTCTTAGTGTTATCCGTGCCGGGTGTCGTCTACAGATATCAGTGGTTGCCTCTAGCAGAAAAATAAGAAAGGAAATAATATGTATGGTGTAATGTTTGGTTTTCTGAAGGAATATGTCGTAAAAAATCATGGTGGCGATGAGACGTGGCGTAGTTTATTAAAAGAAGCAGGACAAAGCCCTTATAAAATCTATTTTGCGACCAAAGATTATCCTGACGAAGAAATTGTGGCAATTGCCACCGCTGCTTCAAAGGCACTAACGTTACCTATATCGGCTGTATTAGAAGACTTTGGATCATACGTCGGTCCACGTCTGGTAGAATTCTACCATCCTTATATTGATGGACATGATCAGGATACTTTCAGTGTCGTACCGTATGCAGGTGGACATATACATGATCTAATACATAAACATAATCCAGATCGAAAGCCGCCTCAATTATCGGCTGAAGTTCTTGATGAAGAACGAACTGCGATGGAAGTTCATTATAAATCGCATAGAATGATGTGTTCGGTCGTACGTGGAGTATTAAGAGGTTTAGGTGAGCACTTTGGTGAGAGCTTACATATTAATGAGACCCAATGCATGCACTCAGGTGCTGAGAAATGTAAATTTATGGTCACAAAAACAATAGAGTAATATTGCATGTAAATAGCTGGTTTGCGCAAATGGATAAGTTTTAGATGATAATATTGGCCAATCAATAGCTAGTAAGCTAGAACCTGTAATGATTTCATATGAAATGGATGTTTTTATTCTGCAGATAAATGCATTTTAGTTTAAAATCTTCTGGTTTAGCTCAATGTAATTCATTGGGGCTCACTTTTAATTCTATTTTTTGAGACAGAATAATGGCTGCAGACTTATCCAAGTACAGAAATATCGGTATCTTCGCTCACGTAGATGCGGGTAAAACCACAACAACAGAGCGTATCTTAAAACTAACCGGTAAAATTCATAAAATCGGTGAAGTTCATGATGGCGAATCAACAATGGATTTCATGGATCAGGAAGCTGAACGTGGAATAACCATCCAATCAGCGGCGACAACCTGTGAATGGGACGGTCACCGTTTAAACGTTATCGATACTCCGGGTCACGTAGATTTCACAATCGAAGTTTATCGTTCACTTAAAGTGCTTGATGGTGGTGTGGGTGTATTTTGTGGTAGTGGTGGTGTAGAGCCTCAATCAGAAACTAACTGGCGCTATGCCAATGAATCTGAAGTATCTCGTATCATCTTTGTTAATAAACTTGATCGTATGGGTGCTGACTTCTTCCGTGTTGTAAAACAAGTTGAAGATGTATTAGGTGCTAACCCATTAGTGATGGTGCTTCCAATCGGTATTGAAGAAGACTTCATCGGCTGTGTTGATTTATTAACGCGAAAAGCGTGGATATGGGATAACGAACAAGACACTACTGAATTCCGTCTTGATGAGCCACCTGCTGATATGGCAGATAAAATTGAAGAATACCGTGAAATGTTAGTCGAGACTGCACTTGAGCAAGACGATGACTTGATGGAAGCGTATCTTGAAGGTGAAGAGCCTTCAATTGAAGACCTAAAAAAATGTATTCGTAAGGGAACATTAACAATGGACTTCTTCCCAACATACTGTGGTTCAGCCTTTAAAGATAAAGGTGTTCAAATGGTATTGGATGCGGTTGTGGATTATCTACCAAGCCCAACAGAAGTGAAACCACAACCAGAAGTGGATGAAGAAGGTAATGAAACAGGCGATTATGCGATTGTTTCTACCGACGGTCCGCTTCGTGCCTTAGCGTTTAAAATTATGGATGATCGTTTTGGAGCATTAACCTTTATTCGTATCTATTCGGGTGTTTTGAACAAAGGTGATAGCGTTCTTAATTCATTTACCGGTAAAACAGAACGAGTAGGCCGCATGGTAGAAATGCACGCCGATGATCGAAATGAATTAAATTCTGCACAAGCGGGTGATATCATCGCTGTTGTAGGCATGAAAGATGTGCAAACAGGTCACACATTATGTGATCCTAAACATCCAACAACATTAGAGCCAATGGTATTCCCAGATCCAGTTATCTCAATTGCTATTACACCTGTTGATAAAGCAAGTACTGAGAAAATGGGTATTGCAATTGGTAAAATGATTAAAGAAGATCCTTCTTTCCGCGTTGAAACGGATCAAGAAAGTGGCGAAACAATCATTAAAGGTATGGGTGAGTTACATTTAGATATTAAAGTAGATATCTTAAAACGTACTCACGGTGTTGAAGTAACAGTAGGCGCACCACAAGTAGCCTACCGCGAGACTATCACTAAACGTATCGAAGACAGCTATACACATAAGAAACAATCTGGTGGTTCTGGTCAGTTCGGTAAAATTGAATACATCATCGAACCGGGTGAACCCGGTACAGGTTTTGAATTTGAATCAACGGTTACCGGTGGTAGCGTTCCTCGTGAATTCTGGTCAGCTGTAGAAGCAGGCTTTAAGAAAATGACAGATCGCGGTGTATTAGCGGGCTTCCCATGTCTTGATTTCAAAGTAACATTATTTGATGGTGCTTTCCATGCCGTGGATTCATCTGCAGTAGCGTTTGAATTAGCTGCAATGGCTGCTTATCGTCAATCAATGCCAACAGCGGGTCCACAATTAATGGAACCAATCATGAAAGTGGATGTATTTACACCTGAAGATCATGTTGGTGACGTAATTGGTGATCTTAACCGTCGTCGTGGCATGATCAAATCACAAGATGCAACACCAACAGGTGTGCGTATCAGCGGTGAAATACCATTAAGCGAAATGTTCGGTTATATCGGTACACTACGAACAATGACATCGGGTCGTGGTCAGTTTGGTATGGAGTTCTTACAATACAGCCCTTGCCCACGTAATGTAGCTGAAGAAGTGATTAAAGATACAAAAGAACGTGAAGAAGCTAAGAAGAAAAAATAAGATAAATATTACTTCACTTAGTTAGAAATTGAAAAGGGGCTGATTATTTTTAATCAGCCCCTTTTTTTGTCCGCTATAAAAGAATTAATAAGTGTGTAGCTTGGATAAGCGATAGCGTCATCCGAGAGTTTCCAAAAACAACATTAGTTTTGAATGCTTTTCTTATAATTTGAATATTATAAGAAAAAATGACCGGTTATCGTGCGTCGGATGGCGCTATCGCTTATCCGACCTACGAGTAAAATATTAGGAGATTACAGGGGAACAAGTCGGATAGCATCTCTTTTTAGGTTTGGGTTTCTTGTTGTTTTAAACTAATTCCATCTCTAGTTAGCCAGTATTCAGGTCCGCTACATGGGTAGCCAAGTAATACAGCTGCAGCTTGGGATGGGCTAGCAAATAGTGTATCCTCCTGCAGAATTAACTTATCATCAGGTATAATTAATTTTTCTTTATCTTTTAAGTTATCACGAACTTTAGTATAGCCTTTTGATAGGCTCGGATTAGTGAGTAATGATGCTTCGGCTCCAGCTAAAACGACAAGACCTTCATCAGTTTGTAATGCAGATGCAGAAAATTTCTTAACTTTTAATGTCAAAAGATCGAAATGCTTATTTGGCGTATCTGCTACAGGTTCAGATACTGTTAACGGTTCTAATAAACGGTAACCAAGTGAGCCCAGTAAAAGCCGAACATTATTAATAAATTCTTCCATTGCATCCCGATCCCCTCTGGGAAGAGTGGCTTGTGGTGGCAGGTTACCGTTAAGTAGTTCATATCGGTTGGTTTGACTGGCTAATGCTACTAATCTGGACTCAAGATATTTCACGTGTGCTTTTGTTAAATTCTCATCTTTATTTGTGAAGCAGATCGTTTCATTCCAAAAATCTTTCTTCGATAGATGTTGCTGAATTCGATTAGCAACATGTTCAGCTTCACCTATATACACAGCATCATTTCCTGTTTCACCATCCACGCCAAATAAGAAATAAACACCAGGCTTGTGGCATTCATCCCAAGATGAAAGGTCTTTGACTCGGGTTCGAGGAATTGCTAAGGCTTGTCCTGTCCAGTTAATTATTTCAGCATGACGAATACCTGTAACTGAACCATCGGCTAAATAAATCTTAATTTGACGACCTTTTATCATAATGATGCCTTTTGTAGCTTTCGTATTAAGAGTTTTCTTTCTGATCCTTAGCCAATACAGCCAACATATCTAACATATCTTCTGGCATATCCACTTGCCAAGATACTTCTTGCTCGGTGGCAGGATGAATAAAGCCTAATGAACCGGCATGGAGTGCTTGTCGTCTAAAACCTTGTAGTGCGGTTTGTGTGGCTTCGCTTGCACCTTTTGGTAGGCGGATTCGGCCACCGTATACGGGATCACCTAAAAGAGGGTAGCGGGCATGTGCCATATGCACCCTGATTTGATGGGTACGACCTGTTTCTAGTTTGCAGCGAATATGGGTGTGGGCGCGATAGCGTTGAACTACGCGGTAATGGGTAACGGCATGTTTACCTGAGCCAATCACCGCTTGGCGTTTGCGATCTACGGGGTGTCGACCGATTGGTTCATCTATTGTACCGCCTGCCGTCATAACGCCCATAGATATAGCCTGATATTCACGCAGTACAGTACGTTCTTGTAGTTGATTCACTAATGAATTGTGGGCTTGTAGATTTTTAGCAATCATTAATAAACCAGTAGTGCCTTTATCAATGCGATGCACGATGCCCGCACGAGGCACACCTTCTAGCTGTGGTGCATGGTGGAGTAGTGCGTTGACCAAGGTGCCGTCATGATTACCTGCGCCGGGATGAACCACCATGCCGGCCGATTTGTTAAGAATAATAACATCATCGTCTTCATGAATAATATCTAGGCTAATTGCTTCGGCTGTCCATGTATCATCAACGACTTCTATTTTTGCATCAATGACTACACGCTCGCCCCCCAGTACGGAATCACGCGGGCGTAGGTTTTTATCATTGACCTGGACATAGCCTGCTTTGATCCATTTGGTGATTTGACCGCGTGAATAATCAGAGAATAATTGGGCTAAAGCTTGGTCTAAGCGTAGACCGCCGCTTTCATCGGAGATGATGCCTTCTAGGTGTAGTTGTTCTGCCATGTTGGATGTTTTATTTAGATTAATGCTATATTATACCTAAGTAGTGTATAAACTACGTCATTCTTGGAAGTTTTAAGCCGAAATCTCTTATTTGTAGTGTGGATTCCGGCTTAAAAGACCAACGGAATGATGGGTTGTTAACCAGAATGATTACGGGTTCTTAATGAGGTGTTCAGTATGTTTCAAAGCAACAAAATTCTTTTCGGACTAGCCGTTTTTTTTATGCTAATGTCTTTTTCAGCGAGTGCCCAAGAACGAAATGTGGCGCTATTAGCTTCTTCATGTGCGGCGTGTCATGGCACTAATGGCCATAGCGTTGGCGGAACACCTGCACTAGCGGGTTTAGCCGAATCATATTTTGTCGTACAAATGCAAGAATTTGCATCCGGAGCACGAAAATCAACAGTGATGTATCAGCATGTGAGTGGTTATACACAAGAAGAAATTGAGTTAATGGCTGCTTATTTCGCTAAGCAGTAAAAGGGCTTAACTAACGCTGTTATTTTCTTGAATTATTGTTGATATTTTAACCGCCCAAAGATTCCGGCTACAAGCTACCGGAATGACGGAACGGGGTTTTATTGCTGGCAATTTGGGCAGAAGAAGGTAGCGCGTTGTAATTCTTTATAATGCTCAATTGTTCCATCGCATTGAGTGCACTCTTCATCTTTACGGCCGTAGACATTGAGTTCTTGTGCAAAATATCCTGGCTTACCGTCACTTTTTCTAAAATCTTTTAGTGTTGTTCCACCTGCTTGAATTGCTTTTTGAAGAATTTTTTTAATGGCTTTAACTAGTGCTTCACTTTGTTTTTTTGTCAGTTTTTTTGCAACAGTCTTAGGATGGATTTTAGCTAGAAAGAGTGATTCACTAGCGTAAATATTACCCACTCCTACTACGACTTTTCCATTCATAATCAATGTTTTAATACTGCATTTTCGAGAGCGTGATTGTTGAAATAAATAGTCGCTATCAAAGTCGTCTGTTAAAGGTTCTGGGCCGAGGTGTGCTAATAATTTGTGCTGTTCGATGGGCTCTTTTGTCCACAATATAGCCCCAAACCTGCGGGGATCGTTATAACGGAGCAGTTGGCCATTATCAAATTGGATCTCGAAATGATCGTGCTTTTCTGCTTTGGGCGCAGTATTGGATTCTAATATTCGCAATTTTCCCGACATACCAAGATGAATAATGAGTGTGCCTGTATTACATTGAAATAATAGATATTTAGCACGACGTTTAATAGAGTGCACGGTTTGATTGGTTAATATTTTGCTCAGATTTTGTTGTATAGGCCAGCGCAATGAAAAATTACGGATAGTAACGGCGCTAATAGCGGCCTTTTCTATAAAAGGGCTAATGCCTCGCCGTGTAGTTTCAACTTCGGGTAATTCAGGCATCGGGCAAAAGTTGTTGCATTATGGACAGTGGAAATTGATAGCTTAACTGCTGTGATGGGCTATTTAAATATAAGGTTCTATTATCTTTTTGAAATTCAAATTCAACGGGCTCTGCTTGGTTTCGAAACCAAACAATTATTTTATGTGGTTCAGATAAGGGTAATTTGGCAGTGCTTAACGGAAGCACTTGCAAGGCATAAGCATGTTGCCATGCATCAATTAAGATCGTTAATTGATCACTGGATAAATGCTTATTGTCACTTGTCCAATGGCCTTCTTTT
Source organism: Methylophaga sp. (assembly GCA_026988435.1). Lineage (GTDB taxonomy): Bacteria > Pseudomonadota > Gammaproteobacteria > Nitrosococcales > Methylophagaceae. The sequence goes on along the minus strand of JALSLH010000094.1, from coordinate 2,142 downwards.
TGCTCAATGCTGACATTGTGAAGTGACAGTGTTTGATCCGTATTTATTATGGGTATCAGCAGTTTTGAAATATGAAAATCTAACGGAATAAGCTTATTATCAATAAAACTAGCCGCATTGGCATTAAGCAGGGGTGCCACGCTATCATCAACTAAATGAATAATGCCATTGTGTAAAACATAGCGTCGTTTGCTGATGGCTTCAATATCACCAAACTGAAAACTTTCATCATTGAGTTTTAGTATCGTATTGGTATTATCAAAACCAAGTTGAGCAAGCGTAGCATCATCGGCATGGCTAAGCTGGGCGTAGCTACGTGCATTTAAAATAGATAATAATAACTTGATACGGGTGTTATTTGCTGGTGCAGCGATGGGCTGCATAAGCTGCCAATTTGTTTTATTCTTTTGTATGGCAATGGTATCTAGGCCATGTCGAGAAATATGTATTTGCGTTATTTCACCATGTGAGATCGCCGTTAAGGTTTGTTGCTGATCTTGTGTAGATGTATCGTGGTTAAGGAACCAATATAAGCCCAAAACTAAAATAATTAAAAAGATATTGAGCAGATAACGTGATTTCATCTTCTACGACGAGTCCACCATAAGTAGAATCCAATGGCTAATAATAATAGTGGAATGGCCATTAAAAAACCAAGCCCTATAACGAGTGACTGTTTTTTTGAAAGCGTTAATTGATTATCAATAGTGGTTTTTAGAGGAATAGCGATAAGATCATCATCTTCAACTAACCAATTTATTAAGGCGACACCAAGCTCAAGATTGGAGGCGTTACCAATATAGGTATTGGATAAAAAATCGCCATCGCCAATAATCGCGATACGTTGCTCCGAATCACGATCATCACTAAAACGCGTTAATAAGTAGCCAATATTCAGTGGGCCAGCAGTATCGATTCCTAGATCAAAAATAGGTTCTTCTTGTTCATTTAAGGAGCTTGTTTCGCTCCAAACATTATCTTGCGTGGTTAATAGAGGCTGTGCTTGCCAATCTGTATTTTGATCCTGATGTTCAATAGCAACCGTTTGCGGGAAGAGAGTAACACCTGCCGTAGCCGCACCGACGGGGTGATTGGCATAATTTGTTATCAATACAAATTGTGGATCAGTAATGCCTAATGTTTCTGCGTTGGGGTCAAGAACAGTGCCGGGCACAAATTCAATTCCTAATTGTTCGGCAAGACTATTTAGGTGTTGGTAACTATCAGGTTCAGCTAACCATAATAAATGACCACCTTGACGAATATAATCTTTAATCAGCTGAATTTCGCCTTCTAACCATGCAGTTTTAGGGCTAGCAATAATAATGGCCGCCGTGTTCTGTGGAATTTGGCTATGCTCCACTAAATTTATCCCCGTAAACTTAATGCCTTTTTGATTAAGTTGCTCGCCCCAGGTGCTCAAATTATAATTAGCTTGGTTGAGTGGGGTTCGCTCACCATGGCCTTCAATAAATACTAGCCATTGCTCTTGTTGGCGTGAAACAGAAATAATGGCATTAGTCAGAGATTGTTCAGAAAGATCGTAAACATGCAGCTGTTTTTCACCCAGCGTAACCACCATTTCACCTTGCCGTTGAATATTAAGATTGCGAACAAGTTCAGGCGAAAAGTCTGGGTTGATATATTCAATGACCAGCTTGTCAGTGTAACGTTGATAGCGTTCTAGAATAGATTCCAGCGCATCACGATATTCATTATTTTGACTGATAAAGGCCTGAATAGTGATCTTTTGATCAAGCTGTGAGAGTAAGTCTTTCGTTGTGCTTGATAAACTGTGGCGGCTATTTGCTGTCCAATCTCTATAACTATCTGTTTTTAAACTTAGTTGAGCTAGTAATATTACCGCAGCAATGAGTAATACATAGAAAACACCATTTTGTATTTTTAACTGTAGTTTTGTCTTTGGAGAGATATTCATTAGTTTAAGCGCTCGGAATCAAGATGACGAACGGTAAGAATTAAAAATACAGCAATTACAATAAGGTAATAAGCAATATCTCTAGTATGCACTTCACCTTGTAATAGCGGTTGGTAATGGTTTAACAATGATAACCAACTAAAAATGCCTGTGGATTGTGATGCCCAATCAATGATCCATAATAAAAACAAGGTGGCAAAGGT
>JALSLH010000093.1 GCA_026988435.1 Methylophaga sp. | reverse complement strand
TGCAGTTTAAATTGCGTAGGCGAAAGCGACTCTATAGACGTCACACCCTCTAAAGTATAAAGCTGTACACGTGTTGGTGGCGACTTAAATGTCACTAATAAGCTTGATGCTTGCATATGCTGACTGAGGCCGGAAAGCGTATCACTAAAAATTAATTTACCGTGATTAATGATTTGAACGCGATCACATAAGGTTTGCACTTCTGGCAGAATATGTGTTGATAAAATAACACTGTGTTCGCTGGCTATTTCACGAATTAAATGGCGAATTTCTTTGATTTGAATAGGATCTAACCCAGATGTAGGCTCATCAAGAATCACAACTGCTGGTGAATGAATTATGGCTTGAGCAATGCCGACACGTTGTTGAAAACCTTTTGATAAGTGGCCAATTAGTCGCCGAGCAACATCTTTTAGGCCACAGCGTTCAATGGCAATATTGATTGCTTCATTTCGCTTTGCGGATGGAATTTTGTTTATTTGAGCACAAAAAGACAAAAACTCTTTAACGGTCAGTTCTTTATAGAGTGGTGGTTGTTCGGGCAAATAGCCAATATGGGCTTTGGCTTGTTTTGCTTGTGTTAATAAGTCGTAGCCATTAATGGTTATTTCACCAGAACTAGGTGCTAAATTACCACTGATCATCTTCATTGTTGTGCTTTTACCGGCACCATTTGGGCCTAAGAAGCCGAGCACTTCACCTTTGTTAATGCTAAAACTGACATCACTAACAGCGTGTTGAGTGCCGAAAATTCGAGACAGTGAGCTAACGTTAAGAAGAGGAGAATCTGACATAAATTAAAGTGATGTTTGGATATCAATCGCCCATTGCGTTGCATTCAAGTACGCCTCTCCAAAATCTGCAATGCTGATGGGAGGCGGAGTTATATTATCCCATAATCCATGTTCACATAGCATAACTATTTTTAGCATTTCCCCTAATTCACCCTGCTGAGTTAATAAGGCGTGTTTTACGGGAGCAGTAAGGGGTAACGCCTCAAGTAATTCTTCTTTGGGATGAAGCAACATGGCTTCTATGGTAGAAAATAAGCCAACAGTAAAAGCCGTCTCGGGTTTACAATTAAAATCACTTGCCAAGTTTTCACACATTTTGGCTCTAATTAAAGTGAGCGTCGTTAACTCTGGTGTTGTCGGATTAATGGAATGTAACACTATTAATGTTGTCCATGCTTTAATGGCATCAAACCCCAAAATGACTAAACCTCGTTTAACAGAGTCTACTTTTTGTGGCAGAGCAAAGGCCGCGGAGTTTAGTAATTTTAATAGTTTATAGCTCAAACTGACATCATGACTAATCAATTCTTCAATTTCATCAAAATCCATTTTAGGATCATGTAGCCCAGCAATTAAGTTTAGAATATGAAGCTGGCTACCTGGAAGAGGACTGTCTTTAATGAGTGAAGGTCTGCTAAAAAAGAAACCCTGAAAATAGTCAAAACCTAAAGCCTTACAGCGCTCAAATTGTTGTTGTGATTCTACTTTCTCTGCTAATAGCTTCACATCTTCTTGTTTTAATAGGGAAACATGCTGCTCAAGTTCTTCTGAGCTTAATGCCAATATATCGATCTTAATGATATCTGCTAGTTTGATAAGTGGCCATAATGACTCATTAAAAACAAAATCATCCAATGCAATTTTATAACCTTGAGCGGCTAATTCTTCAACAGCAGTAATAACTTCAAGATCGGCTGTAATATCTTCTAAAATTTCTAATACAACTCGGTCGTGAGTAAAAGGCAGAGGATCGCCTTTGATAAGATGACCACGTGTCATATTCAAAAAAGCAATGTGTTTGCCCACCACTTTTTCTATACCAAAATCTATAAAGGCATCATTAATCACCTGGCTTGTAGCAGAATCACCTGATTTGCCACTTAAAGGATTATCTTCCGTTCGCAATTCTCCTCGATACAGTAATTCATAAGCATAAATGCTTAAGTCCCGATCGAAGATAGGTTGTCGTGCAACAACGGTTTGATAATTGTTAATATCCAATGGTCAGCATACCTTCCATGTCTTAATAGCTAAATAGTAACTTATTGGTGAATATAAAAAAACCGATCTATTCGTATTTTTTTAAAATTAGATCTGGATAGATTTCAAGAATTTAAACAAACATGCCTGCGCTATAGCCTGAAGACCAAGCCCATTGAAAGTTATACCCCCCCAGGTGCCCAGTAACATCTAAGACTTCGCCAATAAAATAGAGGCTAGGTTGGTGTTTAGACTCCATTGTTTTTGAACTTATTTCATCTGTGCTTACGCCGCCTAAAGTCACCTCGGCCGTTCGGTAACCTTCGGTGGCAGAAGGTTTAACCGACCACTTATTGATCAAGTTTCCAATTACAATAAGCTGCTTGTCACTGAATTCGGCTAAGGGTGTTTCGGAATGATCTTGCCACCAAAGTGTTTGTAATTCATTCACTAGGGGCTTGGCTAGTTTATGGCTTAAGACAGTTTTTAATAGGCTTTTACCCTGTTTTCTTTTCGACAAAATCAACCACTCAGCGGCTTCAAGATCGGGTAATAAATTAATGCTAATCTCATCCCCCGGAGACCAATAATTAGATATTTGTAAAATTGCAGGGCCGCTAAGACCTCGGTGAGTAAACAAGATGTTTTCAGTAAATTGTTGATGATTGCAATGGACTGTAGCCTTAAGTGCTAAACCAGATAAATGATCACAAATAGGCTTCATATAATCACTAAACATGAAAGGTACCAAACCAGCTTGCCGTTTTGTAACCGCGATATCAAATTGATGTGCGATTTCATAACCAAGCCCACTACCTCCTAAAGAAGGGATGGACAGCGCCCCAGTCGCCACCACTAAAGATTGGCAGGATAGAGTGAGCTTACTCTGTTTCTGTTCAAGATTGATTTGATAGTGATTAGTTATTTTCTGTGCTGAGGTTAGCGCTTTAATTTCAGTTAGATTACAGTCTGTTTCAATCTTGACACCAGCTTGCTCACATTCGTCTAGTAACATAGCCAAAATTTCTTTAGCCGAGTTTTTACAAAATAATTGGCCATGCTCGCGTTCTTCATATTCAATGCCATACTTTTCGACAAGTGCAATGAAATCCCATTGAGTATAGCGGTTTAAGGCTGCTTTACAAAAATGGGGGTTGTTAGAAATGAAATTAGTTGCTTCTACGAAATAATTGGTGAAATTACACTTTCCACCCCCCGACATTAAAATCTTTTTGCCGACTTTATTGGCCTTTTCAATGACTAAAACGCTGCGACCTCGTTGTGCGGCAGTAAAGGCGCAAAGTAAGCCTGATGCTCCCGCACCTAGAATAATGACATCGTATATTGATTGGCTCATTTTTTAAATTTTAACGGAATTAATAAAAACTAGACATAAAAAAACCCGCAGATGCGGGTTTTAATATCTGTTGCATTAAAAAGCTTATTTAATTTTAGCTTCTTTATACATAACGTGTTTGCGAACAACTGGATCGAATTTTTTCATTTCCAATTTTTCAGGCATAGTACGTTTGTTTTTGTCTGTAGTGTAGTAGTGGCCTGTGCCAGCTGACGATACTAATTTAATTTTTTCGCGCATGATTTAATCTCCTAAACTTTTTCGCCACGAGCTCGGATGTCAGCTAAAACTGCATCAATGCCCTTCTTGTCGATAATGCGTAAACCGTGATTACTTACACGTAATTTAACCCAACGGTTTTCTGATTCAACCCAAATACGATGTGGGTGAAGGTTTGGAAGAAACCGACGTCTTGTTTTATTGTGTGCATGAGAAACATTGTTCCCAGCCATTGGGCGTTTACCCGTTACCTGACATACTCGTGCCATATTAAATCGCTCCTGTTGAACATTTACAATGTTAAGGAAAGAACTCCCCTAACTAAAATATCCCTTACTCGCTGTTCATTAGTTTACAAATAAGGGCTTACAAAGCCGAACTTTATACCATATTTATGGCTTAATGTGTAATCGGAATAAGATTAAGATTCCTTAAGCCCCATGCCATGTAACATAGCTTCGAGTCGAATAGGATTTAGACTACCAATTTTGCGCATCACAATTTCACCGCTAGGATCAATTAAAAAATGGGTAGGTGTGACACGTACATTGCCAAATGCTTGGGCAATGGAGGCATCTTTATCCCATGTGATTATATAGGGTAGCTTGCGCTCGCTACGCATCGCTTTGATATGTTTAGGCGTATCATGTGCCAAAGCGACGGCAATCATGGTGAGCCCTTGTTTGGCATAGGTCTCATGCAATTCAAGTAGCTCGGGGATTTCAGCAATACATCCGGGGCAGTCGGTGGCCCAAAATGTCACCAGTATCGGTTTGCCTTTAAATTCATCAAATGAAAGACTTTTATGATCAATATCATTAAAGCTCATTGACGGTAGAGTATTTTGCCCACTATGGTTAAACCAATTAATAGCAAATAACCCTGCCACAAGGGCAATAGCAAAGATGGCATGACGATTCATACTAGATACCTTTTAGTCGGTTGAGGTTAGTTGGCCCAATGTTTCAGTGAGTTTTAAGTTCTCACGATAATCAACTGGGCAATCAATAATGGTCACGGTGTTGCGAGTAAGTGCCGCTTTTAATTCAGGCATAAGCTGTTGTGTCTCTTCAACTTTGACACCATGAGCACCAAATGATTCCGCATATTGTACAAAGTCCGGATTGGTGAATTTGACATTGCTGGTGCGGCCAAATTGATTTTGTTGTTTCCATTCGATTAAACCATAGCTAGCATCATTCCAAATTAGAATGACAATGGCGATATTGAGGCGAATAGCCGTTTCAATTTCTTGTGAATTCATCAAAAATCCGGCATCGCCTGTTACTGCTACAACCTTTTGTTCTGGGTGGGCTAGTTTGGCGGCGATGGCACCGGGTACGGCAATACCCATGCTAGCAAAACCATTTGAAATAATGCAGGTGTTGGGGTGTTCGCAACGGAACATGCGCGACATCCACATTTTATGGGCACCGACATCGCAGATCACAATGTCTTTTAAATCCATTGCGGTACGTAAATCCCAAATAATCTTCTGTGGTTTGATGGGAAATTCAACATCATCTCGATGTTGATTCATATCTTTAACTAGGCTATCGCGTAAAGTCCGCATAGTTTTATTTTGATGGGGTGTGCTGATTTTCGCGATGCGATCTAGGCTATGGTTGATGTTGCCAATCACGCCGACAACAACACTATAGTAGGCATCAACTTCGGCATGGGTAGTATCAATATGAATAATGGTGCGATTACGTGATGGGTGCCATAAATAAGGATGATATTCGACCATATCGTAGCCTATGCAAATAATGACATCGGCATTAGCAAAGCCACTACTGATATAGTCATTTGATTGTAGACCCACACTGCCTAATGCCAGCGGGTGGCGGAAAGGAATCACACCTTTTGCCATAAACGTATTGGCGACAGGGATGCCTAGATCCTCGGCAAAATTGGCTAGTGCTTGTGATGCTTGGGCTCGTATTACCCCATTGCCTGCCAAGATAATAGGATTGGAAGCCTTAGATATAATGGCTGCGGCACTTTCTACTTGTTCTATTGCAGGCTCAGGAGCTTGCGCATGTTTTACATAGAGCGGCGTATCATCAATATCCATTTCAGCGATATTTTCAGGAAACTCAATAAAACACGCACCGGTTTTTTCAGTTTGCGCCACTTTAAAGGCTTTGCGTACAATCTCTGTGATGGCTTCAGGGCCGACAATACGTGTTGAATATTTTGTGATCGGCAAAAACATCGCTTCTAAATCGAGCACTTGATGTGATTCTTTGTGTAGGCGGTTAGTGGCTGCTTGGCCTGCAATAGCAACTAAGGGTGCATGGTCCATATTAGCATCAGCCACACCAGTGATAAGGTTGGTTGCACCAGGCCCTAGCGTAGCTAAACAGACACCTGCACGCCCCGTTAAACGCCCATAAACATCAGCCATAAATGCGGCACCTTGCTCATGGCGCGTGGTGATGAATTTAATTTTAGAGTCTAATAAAGCATCCATTACATCTAAATTTTCTTCACCCGGAATCCCGAAGATGTATTCAACACCTTCGTTTTCGAGACTGTGGATAAAGAGTTCTGATGCTTTCATAATGAAACCTTACAACAAAAAATTATAATACTACGGATAACAGACAATTTATGACAATAAGTGAACTAGGAATATACCCAACTATGCGCTCAGTGGTCGAAAAACAACTCTTTTTCCATGTAAGCAATATAAACGAGCCTAGCCATGCGATAGAAAAGAAAAATCCGACTAAAAATACGCCTGCTAAATACTCATGGCTATATTGTGTTCTAGCTTCGAATAGATAGGATGTTAAAAACCCTAATTGTAAATAATAACCGTAAATACACGCTATTGTAGTGATGAGCAGAAAGATTCGTACATTTCTCTGTTGCATAGCTAATGTTATTTAAATGCATCAGGCACTTGCTTATGCCAATCAGTTTCTTGTTGATATTTATGGGCAATATTCAATAATTTAGACTCTTCAAAATAATTGCCAATCAGCTGTAAACCAACAGGTAAACCGTTTACAAAACCCGCCGGAATAGACATGCCCGGTAAACCAGACAAATTGGTGCTGATGGTATAAATGTCAGCCAAGTACATAGCAACAGGATCATCGGTTTTCTCACCTGCTTTAAATGCTGTTGTTGGAGCGGTTGGCCCCATAATGACATCAACTTCATTAAATGCTTGTTTGAAATCATCACTAATTAAACGGCGGCATTGCTGTGCTTTTAAGTAATAGGCATCGTAATAACCGGCTGATAGGGCATAAGTACCGATCATAATACGGCGTTTTACTTCTTCGCCAAAACCTTCGCCACGTGAACGAAAATAAAGATCATCAAGATCTTTAGGGTTGTCACAACGGTGACCAAAACGTACGCCGTCCATACGTGATAAGTTAGACGAACATTCAGCAGGAGCAACGACATAATAAGTCGGCACAGCTAGCTCTGAATTTGGCAGGGTGATTTCTTTGACTGTTGCGCCTAATGATTCATAGGTTTTAATGGCTGCTTGAATTGTTGCTGCAACATTAGAATCTAAACCTTCATCAAAAAACTCTTTTGGTAAGCCAATTGTTAACCCCTCTAAAGAATCATTTAGATTTTCGGTGTAATCAGGCACATCGCGCTCAACGCTGGTTGAATCTCGCTCATCAAACCCTGCCATTTCATTGAGTAATAATGCGGCATCTTCAGCACTAGCTGCCATCGGCCCAGCTTGATCTAAGCTTGATGCAAAGGCAATCATGCCATAACGTGAAATACGACCATAAGTGGGTTTCAAACCGGTTAAATTACATAAAGATGCGGGCTGGCGGATAGAACCACCGGTATCAGTCCCCGTTGCAATAGGTGCCAATCTTGCCGCCATGGTTGCCGCGCTACCACCCGATGAACCACCGGGAACACGTTCAAGATCCCACGGGTTTTTAACGGGACCATAAAAACTAGTTTCATTAGATGAACCCATTGCGAACTCATCCATATTGGTTTTGCCCAATGTCACCATACCGGCCGCATTGATTTTTTCAACAACGGTTGCATCATAAGGTGATATGAAATTATCTAACATTTTTGAGGCAGAACTAGTACGCAAGCCTTGTGTGCAGAAAATATCTTTATGCGCTAATGGAATGCCTGTTAATTTGCCAGCTGTTTTTTGCTGTAAACGTAGATCAGCCGCCTCAGCTTGTTTAAGAGCGTGCTCGTCTGCCACAGTGATGAAGGCATTGAGCTCGCCATTATATTTATTTATGCGGTCAAGATAATGCTGCGTTAGTTCAACACTAGTAAAATCACCTTTGTGTAATGATGCTGAAAGTTCAGATAAAGATTTGTTGTGCATGTATTTGCCTATAAATTTTCATTGTTCGTTAATCGTTATTATGACTGTTGTTGTTTTATCTGTTATTCAATAACCTGAGGGACGAGATAAACACCAGAATCTGTTTTTGGCGCAATCGATTGAAATAATTCGCGCTGATCGGTTTCTTTAACCACATCTGAGCGCAAACGTTGATGGGCATCTAAGGGATGAGCCATCGGTAAAATATCGCTAGTATCAGCTTGCCCCATCTGCTCTACAAGCTTAAAAATATTGGTTAAATCGCGCGCATACTCAGGTATATCGGCATCATCAATAGCCAAACGTGCTAAGTGTGCAATTTTTTCTACATCGGTTTTATCTAAACTCATCGACGGTTCCATAAGTAAATAGTGTTAAAAGCGTCAAGTTTAAATCATTCGTGGCTTGCTCAACAGCCCAGTGCATTGATAAAGTATCGTTTTTTATCTATTTGATTGTGGTTTTTTAATGTTTGAACGTATACGCGGAATGTTTTCTAATGATTTGTCGATCGATTTAGGTACGGCAAACACACTGATTTATGTACGAGGTAAGGGCATAGTGCTTGATGAGCCTTCAGTGGTTGCTATACGGCAGGATAAAGGCCCTGGTGGTCCACGTTCAATTGCTGCTGTGGGGATGGAAGCAAAACAAATGTTAGGCCGAACGCCGGGCAATATTACTGCAATAAGACCGTTAAAGGATGGCGTTATAGCCGATTTCACGGTTACTGAAAAAATGTTGCAACATTTTATTCGAAAAGTACACGAAGGCCGCTTTTTAAAGCCAAGTCCGCGCGTATTAGTTTGTGTTCCTTGTGGTTCAACGCAGGTTGAGCGTCGCGCAATCCGCGAATCTGCGGCAGGCGCAGGCGCACGAGATGTATTTCTGATTGAAGAACCAATGGCGGCAGCGATTGGTGCAGGCATGCCGGTTGAAGAAGCTAGTGGTTCGATGGTATTAGATATCGGTGGTGGTACAACAGAGGTAGCCGTTATTTCATTAAACGGTATTGTTTATTCTGCATCCGTGCGTATTGGTGGTGATTTATTTGATGATGCTATCATTAATTATATTCGCCGTAACTATGGCACATTGATTGGTGAAGCTACTGCTGAGAAAATTAAAAAAGAAATTGGCTCTGCTTACCCTGGTAACGAAGTTAAAGAAATGGAAGTACGCGGACGTAATTTAGCGGAAGGTATTCCACGAAGCTTCACACTTAATAGCAATGAGATCCTTGAAGCATTACAAGATCCATTAGCGGGTATTGTTTCTGCTGTGAAAGCTGCATTAGAACAAACACCACCAGAATTAGGCGCCGACGTTGCTGAACGAGGCATTGTACTGACGGGCGGTGGTGCATTACTGAAAGACATTGACCGGTTATTGAGTGAAGAAACAGGTTTGCCCGCAATAGTCGCGGAAGATCCGTTGACGTGTGTTGCTCGAGGGGGCGGCCGTGCACTAGAATTAATGGATGAGCGAGGCACAGATATTTTTACCTTTGAATAAGAGATAAATATACAAGATAATAGAAAGCCTTTGCTAAAAGAACATTTAGCGAAGGCTTTTTATTTGGATATCAGAGAGCTGATTTTATCAAACCACTATTTTCACAAGCACCTTCTTTAAATACACGATTGTCATTGGCATTAATAGCATCGTTGACGCTGTTTATAATGGATTCTAGATTTAATTATTTTGCCCCTGTTAGAACAACATTGGCGACAGTCTTGTACCCAATTCAAGTTGTAGCAGCATTGCCTTCAGATTTAAGTCATTGGGCTGGTGATTTTTTTCAAAATAGAGAGCAATTAAAAACTAGAAATAATCAACTTGAGACAATGCAAATGCTAAACAGTATGCGTTTGCAAAAGCTACAAGCATTAGAACGTGAAAATATGCGTTTACGTGAGCTATTAGGCTCGTCATTTCGGCTAACAGAACGCGTGTTAGTGGCTGAATTACTCACCATTAATCTTGATCCCTCTTTTCAACAGGTTGTAGTGAATAAAGGTAAGCGCGATGGTATTTTTATAGGGCAACCAGCACTTGATGCCAGCGGTGTCATGGGGCAAGTTAGTGAGGTTTATCCTTATTCTAGCCGCATAATTTTGTTAACGGATCCAAGCCATGCTATTCCAGTACAAGTCAATCGAAATGGCTTGCGAGCAGTGGCAATAGGCCGAGGTTTAGGCATGCCTTTGCAATTAGAGCACCTGCCACATAATATAGATATTCGAGAAGGTGATTTACTTGTTACATCTGGGTTGGGTGGGCGCTTTCCAGTGGGTTATCCTGTTGGTACAGTGAAATATGTACATTTCCCAGAAGGGCGCGCTTTTGCTGAAATTGCTGTTGAGCCAGCGGCACATTTATCAACCAGCCGAGAATTATTATTAGTATTACCTATTGAAAGCTTTGAAAATAGTGATGGGGAGGAGCCAGAGGTAACTGTGGAGCCGACGAATGATTCAGAATAGAGCGCAAGGTAGAATTATATTATTTATCACAATCATTATTGCAATGATATTGGTTATTGTCCCTATACCAGATTCACTCCGTCTCTTTAGACCTGAGTGGGTTTTAATGACCTTGCTTTATTGGGCGATGGCGTTACCAGAGCGAGTGGGAATTGGCTTTGCATGGGTGGTTGGACTATTAATGGATATGATGTTGGGAGGTACCTTAGGAATATTGGCTTTTTCTTATGCTTTGGTTACCTACCTTGTTCTTAATTTTCATTTACAATTACGGCAATACCCTTTGTGGCAACAAGCTTTAATTGTTATGTCATTAGTCTTGTTAGTCAATATTATCAAAGTAATGCTTTCTCCAGCCGTTGCCAGCTGGTATGTTTGGGCTCCAGCCGTAGTTAGCACTCTTATTTGGCCAATAGTCTATGCCGTATTACGAAAGATTAGACGTGTGTTTGGTGTGAGTTGAGAATGATGGTCACATCTAAATAATGCTAAGGTTTGAACTCAAAGACCACCATCGTGAGAACAGAGTTGTTACTGACCGATTAATTTTTGCCGCTATTTTTGCTGGAATATTATTCGCTGTCATAATGGTTCGCCTCACCATCTTGCAAGTATTTGAGTATGAGCACTTTAATGCCCTTTCAGATAGAAATAGAGTCGATTTTGAGCCTTTAGCGCCACAACGAGGATTAATCTATGATCGTAATGGTGTGGTGTTAGCTGAGAATATTCCAGTATTTAGCTTAGAATTAGTGCCTGAAAAAGTTATTGACCTTGATTTTACATTACAAGAATTAAAACTACTCTTGGTCATGACAGATGATGAAGTGGCCGAAATAAAACAGAAAATTAAACGCCAACGTCGATTTAGAGAGGTGGTTGTTAGGCAGCAGTTAACCGAGCAAGAGGTTGCTAAGTTCTCAGTGAATAGGCATCGATTCCCTGGGGTAGACGTAGTCGGTCGTTTAGTGCGTCATTATCCTCATGGCTCTTTATTTGCCCACACTATAGGCTATGTAGGGCGCATTAATGAAAAAGATCAAAAAAAGGTTGATGCACAAAATTATAAAGGTACGCAATATATTGGAAAAACAGGCGTAGAGCGTTTTTATGAAGACACATTGCATGGCCGGGTAGGGCATCAACAAATAGAGACTAACGTTCAAGGTCGCATGGTACGTGAAATAATGAATACACCCTCTGTTTCTGGGCAAGATTTATTTTTACATTTAGATATTAATCTACAACGAGTTGCCTCAGAAGCATTAGGTGATTTTAATGGTTCAATTATTGCCCTCGATCCTAAAACGGGTGGGGTGCTCGCCATGGTTAGTAAGCCAGATTTTAATCCCAATGAATTTGTGACGGGAATTAGCCGAAAGTCATATGCCGTACTAAGAGACTCATTAGAACGACCATTGTTTGACCGCGCTTTAAGAGGGCATTACCCACCGGGCTCAACATTAAAACCCTTTGTTGCACTGGCTGGATTAGAAATGGGAGTAGTTGACGAACAGTCAACAAGCTTTTGCCCGGGTTGGTATACACTCCCCGGCAAGCCTGATCATCGATATCGCTGCTGGAAAAAACACGGACATGGAAAGGTCGACTTTATCAAGGCTATATCTCAATCATGTGATGTGTATTTTTATGATTTAGCAAATGCCATGGGCATTGATAGACTGCATGGTTTTTTAGATTTATTTGGCTTTGGTAGGCGAACAGGTATTGATATACCCAGTGAGAGTAGAGGGCTATCGCCTTCACGAGAATGGAAAAGAAGAGTTCGGAATCAAGTATGGTATCCCGGAGAAACACTTATTTCAGGTATTGGACAGGGCTTTAATCAAATGACACCGATTCAGTTGGCGCATGCCACAGCAACATTGGCAATGCGAGGTGAAAGCTTTAGCCCACAAGTGGTCAGAGCTACAAGAAATGCCGAGCAAGATGAGCTGCAATTGCTAGCTCCTAAAAGGCTTGATACCTTGCCTATAATTGATATTAAAAACTGGGAAGCGACAGTTGATGCCATGGTCGAAGTCATACATGGTAAGCGTGGCACAGCCCGCAAGATAGGAGTGGGTCTACCTTTTAAAATGGCAGGGAAAACAGGTACAGCACAAGTTTTTGGTATTAAGCAAGATGAAAAGTATGATGCTAAAACATTAGATAAAAAACTACATGATCATGCTTTGTTTATTGCCTTTGCACCTGCTGAAGACCCTGAGTTTGTAGTGGTGGTGGTTGCCGAGAATGGTGGTGGAGGAAGTCATACTGCAGCCCCCATTGCTCGAAAAATGATAGATCAATATTTTGGGATTAAGCCAAATGAGTGAAACATTAATTGATTGGAAAAACCCTCAAAAATTTAGCGTAACAAAACTACTTCGAATTATCCATATTGATGCATTGTTGCTTCTTTTATTATTAGTTGTACTTGGCTTGGGTTTGATGGTGTTATACAGTGCGGGAGATCAAAGCATCTCACTTATAATTAGGCAGTTAATACGACTCGGAACAGCATTTTTTATACTTTTTATACTTGCTAATATTCACCCAGATCGTATGCGAGATTCAGTTTATATATTGTACGGTGTAGGACTTATTTTGCTTGTGGCAGTTTTATTGTTCGGTCATGAAGGAAAAGGAGCGCAACGATGGTTAGATTTAGGCTTTTTCCGTTTTCAGCCGTCAGAATTAATGAAGTTAGCTGTGCCATTATTGGTGGCACGTTACTTAGCAGAATATCCTCTTCCCCCCACAGTTTGGCGTTTATTTATGGGTTTAATAATGATCATATTGCCTTCTCTATTAATTGCAAAACAACCTGATTTGGGCACAGCATTATTGATTGCAAGCTCGGGGCTGATAGTGGTGTTTTTATCAGGTATTTCATGGCGAATTATTATTGGGTTTGTCACTGTGTGTGCAGCTGCATTACCTGTCTTATGGTATGTTATGCATGATTATCAGCGCCAGCGAGTATTAACTTTTATTAATCCAGAAAGTGATCCGTTAGGCTCTGGATACCATATTATCCAGTCAAAAATAGCGATTGGTTCAGGTGGCATATTTGGTCGAGGATGGCTAGAAGGTACACAATCGCATTTAGCATTTTTGCCTGAACGATCGACTGATTTTATTTTTGCAGTTATTGCTGAAGAATTTGGTTTGGTGGGTGTCGGTTTACTCTTATTTTTATATTTATTAGTGGCGGCAAGAGGTATTTATATTGCTAGTCAAGCACAAACAAGTTTTGCGCGATTATTAGCCGGGAGTATTTCGCTGACTTTTCTGGTCTATGTATTTGTTAATGTCGGGATGGTGACGGGGCTACTGCCTGTGGTAGGTGTACCATTACCTTTAATCAGCTATGGGGGAACATCAATGGTGACCTTATTGGCTGGCTTCGGTATCCTGATGTCTATTCACACCCATCGAAGGATGATGTCATCTTGAAAAATATAGTTATTATTGCGTTAATTTTTGTGAGCTTTTCTAGCGGAGTATTTGCGAATGCAGATTTACCCGGCTTGACTAAGTTTATTAATGAAATGGAACAAAAGCATGGTTTTGATGCTGATGAACTAACCCAGCTATTTGCTAAAGTCGAAGTTAAAGATTCTATTTTGAAAGCTATTTCTCGACCAGCAGAGAAAAGTAAGCCTTGGTATGACTATCGTAAAATATTCATACAAGAAAAACGTATTAATGGTGGTGTCCAATTTTGGCAACAGCATGCCGAATCATTACTAAAGGCAGAGCTAGAATATGGTGTGCCAGCCGAGATAATTATCGCTATATTAGGTGTTGAGACACGCTATGGCGGCAACGTTGGAGGCTATCGCGTAGTTGATGCTTTATCAACCTTGGCGTTTCGATATCCGCCAAGAAGTAAGTTTTTCCGTAGTGAATTAGAAAATTTTCTATTGCTCACGCGCGAAGAAAAAATGTCTATTCTAGATCCTGTTGGCTCGTATGCTGGCGCAATGGGCTTAGGCCAATTTATGCCGAGCAGTTATCGTGAATATGCGGTTGATTTTGATGGTGACACAAAACGTGATATTTGGACAAATCCTGATGATGCAATAGGCAGTATTGCAAACTATCTTAAACGACATGGTTGGGTTGCAGGGGAAAGCATTGCCCACAAAGCAAGCTTATCAAGAGAAGAGCCGGTAGCATTTTTAGAAAAAGGCTATAAACCAACACTTACCCGTGAAGAGTTAGCTGCAGCAGGAGTATCGCTTAAAACTTTGCCCTATGCAAATGACAAAATCGCCTTGATTTCGCTTACTCAAGAGGATGGGGAAGAGTACTGGCTTGTACGACAAAACTTTTATAGTATCACCCGTTATAACCATAGCCGTATGTATGCAATGACAGTGAAACAGTTGGCCGAGCTTATTCGGCATCGCTATGAGCAAACATTAAATGACTAAAACACGCTTGAAATTATTATTGACAGCAAGTATGTATGCCTTGCTGGTAGCATGCGGTGGCGGGACATTTATACCGGATCGTGCGCCTACTAGCCCACGGGATGTATCAAATGTGCCCAATGCTGTGCCTCGGGATGAGCCAAAGAGTAAATATGGCAACCCTGCGCATTATGAAGTATTTGGAAAGCGTTACTACACCTTAAACAGTAGTAAAGGTTATCACGAGAAAGGTATTGCATCGTGGTATGGCAAAAAATTTCATGGTAGGCGCACGTCAAGCGGTGAAACGTATGATATGTATGCGATGACGGCTGCACATAAGACATTACCATTACCAAGTTATGTTGAAGTGACTAACTTAGCTAATGGTAAGAAAGTTATAGTCAAAGTAAATGACAGGGGGCCTTTTCATGATAACCGCTTGATCGATTTATCATATACTGCAGCAAAAAAACTAGGCATTATTAGCAAAGGTACGGGCACTGTAGAAATACGAGCTATCACAAAAAATGGTCACTACACCACGCCATCAGCACCGGTGACGCATGTTACTAATGATGCTTATGTTGGTCTGTATTTACAAGTGGGTGCTTTTGGTACGTTAACTTCTGCTGAGCAATTAAAAGCAAAATTACAACGGCAAATTGGAGATGCAATATTAATTGCACCGCTAAAAAAACCAGAAGGGAGTTTATACCGTGTTCGAGTAGGCCCCTTAGCCAATGTAGAATATGGTGATTCACTAGCAAGACAATTGGTTGATTTAGGTTACTATGATGCCCATATAGTGGTCGAATAAATAGCCAGGCAGTTATAACTATTAGAGAGTAAATGAATGATTAAAGTATTGAAAAACAGCTTATTATTAATATTGGCACTGAATGTCTACACTGCTAGTGCAGCCATCACCCCCAATCCAACAGTGCCTACTATCGCAGCAAAATCTTATATTTTGCAAGATTTTGCCAGTGGACGAATCATTGCCGAACAAAATTCACAGCAACGTTTACCGCCAGCAAGTATTACCAAGTTAATGACAGCTTATGTTGTTTCGCACGAGCTTCAAGCAGGCAATATTGCACTAGAAGATGAAGTGTTGATCAGTGAAAAAGCATGGCGAATGGTTGGCTCACGGAGCTTTATTGAAGTAAATACTAAAGTGCCGGTTGAAGTACTGCTTCGAGGAATGATTATTCAGTCAGGTAACGACGCTGCAGTAGCGCTAGCTGAGCACATTGCGGGCAGTGAAGAGACCTTTGCGCAGATGATGAACCAATATGCACAGCAATTAGGCATGATTGATACAAACTACCGTAACGCAACAGGCTTACCTGATCCGGAACATTATACAACAGCAAAAGATATTGCTATTTTATCAGCGGCAATAATTCGTGACTTTCCAGATCATTACAAATGGTATGCAGAAAAAGAGTATACCTACAATAATATAACGCAGCATAATCGAAATAAACTACTGTGGCGTGACACCACGGTTGATGGGCTCAAAACAGGTCATACTGAGGAAGCGGGCTATTGTTTAGCTGCATCAGCAAAACGTAGTGGAATGCGTTTAATTTCGGTGGTATTAGGTACACGAAGTGAAAATGCCCGAGCTCAAGAAACGCAAAAATTATTTAATTATGGCTTTCGCTTTTTTGAAACACATGATCTATATAAAGCAGGAGCTAAAATTGCTACTAGTAAAATCTGGAAAGGCAGTGAAAAAGAACTGGCTCTTGGCTTGGCAAATCCACTAGCGGTGACTGTACCTAGAGGTCGTTATAAAGAATTAGTTGCAACGACTAATTTACAGCAACCTATAGTTGCACCGGTAGCCCAAGGTAGCGTATTAGGTGAAGTGGAAATTCGTCTAGATAACCAGATTGTTGTTAAGCAGCCACTTATTGCGCTTACAGCCGTGGAGGAAGGCAGTTGGTGGCGTCGCATACTGGATAGTATTCTAATGCTGATTTGGGGGTGATTGAGTGGGCGAGGTTTATTTAAACGGTTCGTTTCTCCCTGCACAGCAGGCACAGATATCTGTTTTTGACCGTGGCTTTTTATTAGGTGATGGTGTTTATGAAGTTATCCCTGTATATAAAGGAAAATGCTTTCAATTAACCGGACACTTAGAACGCTTGCAAGCAAGTCTTGATGGTGTGAGGATGAAAAATCCACATACAAACGCACAGTGGGAAGATCTGATAGAAAAATTAGTTGCGTTAAATGGTGGTGGCGATCAATCGTTATACTTGCAAGTGACTCGAGGTGTAGCACCACGCGATCATGTCTTTCCAGAAGGCGTTACACCCACAGCATTTGCGATGAGTAACCCACTACAAACTGTGCCGGAAAAATATAAAACAGAGGGTGCGGCGGCGATTACTTTGCCAGATATCCGCTGGCAGAATTGTAATATTAAAGCAATCACTTTATTACCGAATAGCATGCTTAAACAGCAAGCTCTAGAAGCTGGAGCCTTAGAAGCATTACTCATTCGTGATGGTTACCTGACGGAAGGCGCGGCAAGTAATGCCTATGTCGTTATTGACGGCACCATCTATACGGCGCCTAAAGATGAAAAGGTATTACCGGGTATTACGCGCGAAGTGGTGATTGAAATAGCTCAGGCCAATAATATGCCATTGCTTGAAGAAGCAGTAACAGACTCCCAGTTAAAACAAGCCGATGAAATATGGGTCAGTAGCTCAACAAAAGAAGTGGTTCCCATCACTATTTTAGATGGTAAGCCAGTGGGTGATGGTATTCCTGGATCAGTATGGCAAAAGATGGATGCACTTTATCAACAATATAAGAAAAATGGTGCGGCATGAGTGAGCAAAAACCAGAAGTATCAATGGCATTCCCGTGTGACTTTGCGATTAAAGCGATGGGTCCAACAAGTGATGATTTTGATTCGATTGTGGTCGGTATTATTCGTCAATATGTTGATGATATTAAAGAAGGCGCCGTGACAACTAAACAGAGCTCAGGCGGCAAATTCACATCGGTCACGGTTGATTTTCACGCTGAAAGTAAGCAACAACTCGATACTATTTATAAAGCCCTCATTGATCATGAACAGGTTAAATATATTCTGTAATGTTAATTAGAGATTTAGGGCTGGTAGATTTTCAACCGACCTGTGAGGCAATGCAGAAATTTACTGCCCAGCGTGATAACAGCACGGTAGATGAATTATGGTTGTTAGAACATAACCCCGTTTTTACCCAAGGCCTAAATGGTAAAGACGAACATATCTTTGAGACTAAAAATATTTCTGTAGTTAAAACAGATCGCGGCGGGCAAGTGACGTATCATGGCCCAGGACAATTAATTGCTTATACCTTGTTTGATATAAAACGCCGTAATATTGGTGTGCGACAAATGGTATCTCACCTAGAAAACAGTGTGATTAGTTTACTTGATACATTGGGTATTGAAGGGCAGGCGCGATCAGATGCACCGGGTGTTTATGTTGATGGTTGTAAAATTGCATCATTAGGGCTAAGAGTAAAGCGCGGAGCCTGTTATCATGGACTGAGTTTAAATATTGATATGGACTTAACTCCCTTTTCATATATTAATCCCTGTGGTTTAGCCGGTATGGAAATGATTGATCTGAAAATATTGGGTGTTGAATTAACGATGGCTCAGGCAAAACAACAATTTGTAGTTGAATTTGAAAAACAATTACAACAAGAGTGAAAATGCATGACTGAAGAAGTACCAAAAAAGAGAGATGTAAAGGCTTTAAAAGGCGAATCAAAGGTTTCACGGATCCCGATAAAAATCATACCCAGTGATCCTAAGAGAAAACCAACATGGATCCGTGCCAAAACACATAGCAACCCTGAAGTTTCTCGATTAAAAACACTATTGCGTGAAAATAACTTGCATACGGTCTGTGAAGAGGCCGCTTGCCCGAATCTAGGTGAGTGTTTTACACATGGTACGGCTACCTTTTTGATTATGGGTAATATTTGTACACGACGCTGCCCTTTCTGTGACATTGCCCATGGCCGACCTGATCCCTTAGACAAAAATGAGCCGAATCACTTAGCTAAAACCATAGCAACTATGCAGTTAAAACATGTAGTTATCACTTCAGTAGATCGTGATGACCTGCGTGATGGTGGCAGCGCACACTTTACCCAATGTATAGCCGAAGTTCGTAAGCAATCGCCTCAAACAACGATTGAGGTACTAGTGCCTGACTTTCGTGGGCGTATGGAAGTCGCTTTAGAACAACTGACAAAAAGTCCCCCTGATATTTTTAATCATAATTTAGAGAGCATTCCTCGTTTATATAAAGCGGTTCGCCCCGGCTCAGATTACCAATGGTCACTAGACTTGATTAACAAATTCCAAGAAATGCATCCTAAAGTCCCTACAAAATCAGGATTAATGTTAGGATTAGGAGAAACCTTAGAAGAAGTACAGCAAGTGATGCAAGATTTACGTGATCATGGCTGTCGAATGCTAACACTAGGTCAGTATCTACAACCTAGTCGTCATCATTTAGCCGTAGAACGGTTTGTTACACCTGCAGAGTTTGACCAATTAGCATTAATTGGTAAACAAATGGGCTTTGAACATGTTGCAAGCGGGCCAATGGTGAGGTCGTCTTATCATGCGGACTTGCAAGCACAAGGAGGGCATGTTTCATAGTTGATTTTGACCAGAAAAATAAAAGGTACTGATATGACATTGAAGCGAAGAGATTTTATTAAAACAGCAGCAGTTGCTGGCGTAGCTGTAGCGATACCTGCAACTGCGATTGCAAGCAGATCGCCAAGCAAACAAAAAAGAGTTGTTGTTATTGGTGGCGGATTTGCCGGTGCTACAGCAGCCAAATATGTCGCAATGTGGTCAAAGAACACTGAAGTCGTCATGATTGAGCGCAATGCTCAATTTGTATCATGCCCTCAAAGTAATCTTGTTTTAAGTGGTAGTCGTACCCTGCAACAATTAACACATGACTATAATGGCTTGGCTGATAATTATGATATTAAAACCGTGCAGGCTGAAGTGGTATTCGTTGATACTGATAAACAACAGGTAACATTACATGATGGTGTGATTGTGGCTTATGACCGGCTTATCATCGCCCCTGGTGTTGACTTTATTTATGATGACTTACCGATGTTGGCAAGTTATGAAGCACAGCAAAAAGTCCCACATGCGTGGAAAGCTGGCCCTCAGACTGAGAATCTAAAAAACCAACTACATGGTATGAAACAAGGCGGAACAATGGTCATGACCGTGCCTGCCACGCCATTTAAGTGTCCGCCAGGCCCCTATGAGCGTGCCTGCCAAGTTGCACATTATTTGAAAAACCATAATCCAAGCGCTAAATTAATTATATTAGATGCCAATGGCGATGTTGCATCTAAAAAAGCACTTTTTAAGGCAGCGTGGCAAAAATACTATTCAAGTTTAATTGAATATGTGCCGAATAGCTTGATTGAAAGTGTTGATGTGGCTAGCTTAAGCGTTGAAACTGAATTTGATACATTTGCAGCTGATGTGGTCAATGTAATTCCAAATCAAAAAGCAGGCAAAGTTGCTGAAATGGCAGGCATTATTAATGTTGATAATCGTTGGTGCAAAGTTGATTTTTTAACGTATGAATCGACTGAAAAAGCGAACGTGCATGTTATTGGCGATGCGGTTCACGCTAAATTACCTAAATCAGGCCATATGGCTAATGCACAAGCGAAAGTATGCGCAGCAGCAGTTTCAGCATTATTGGCAGAGCAAGAACCAGAGCAAGAACCTGTTTTTAGTAACACGTGTTATAGTTTTGTCGATGATAAACAAGCAATGCATGTTGCGGCAGTATATCGATATAACAAAGATAAAGAAGCAATGTTAGTTATGCCTGGACATGGCGTATCTGACAAAGCAAGCAAGCTTGAGGGTGATTATGCGGATGCTTGGGCTAAGAATATTTGGCAAGATATACTGCGCTAATCTGACGTTTATTTTGCAAACATCCCCAGTTTTAGGGGTGAAAGTATCATACACGACATGCTAGGATAGTTTGTATACATATAGTTTGAAGGAAAGACCATGGCAAAAGATGTATCGGAGATATTAGCGTATCAACTCCCTGAGTTGATCTCGCCAAGAAAGGCGGCTGATATTCCATTGACACCCGCTAAATTAGGAAAATGGTTGGAAGGATTGCCATTATTGAATATTGGTCAGTTGAGTTATGAAATTCCTAGATATATTCAACAGCTCAATCAAATCAACATTTCGGACAAAGATCGATTTGCCATGTTAGAGCAATTGCGCCCTGTGGTTGCACATTTGTATATGTCGTTAACTAAACGATTTTCTAGAAGAAACCTTGACCTATCAAGAGAGTCACAAGAGATTCAATGGTTAACGCGCAAAATGATACATGGAATGGCGGTAGGATATCAGCATTTACTGTCTAGCATGGCTCAGAAAAAAATAGGATTGATGAACCGAAATCAATATACCATCTTAGCCCAAAGGACAATGTATTATTTGAGTGAACAAATTCGGTTGTCATATATTTTGTGTTGTGTGCCGCCTAAAAGGGCGTGGTTTGAGTTAAATTGCACATACTCATTCTCATTGCAACAAGGTTTAACGACGAATACCTTAAAAGATGACTTAGCCTATTTTGAAGAAAAAGGCAGTATAGATACACTTTATAATCGCATTTTATTATTATCAATGATTGCCCCTTATAGCTTACGTGGCGCAGAGTTAGAACAGGTTTATTATGGCTTAACACCGTGGACAAGCCTTATTCAGGTGCGCAAAAATGGTGACTCTTCACATGGCTATGCCGTAGGCTTTGACGATGACTACGGCCCGGTTTATTATCCTGAACTTAAAAATATTGCAAATAAAATGGTGATTGATAATAGTAATTTGCTTCGCCAGTTAAAACGGTGGCAAAATTCAGATGATAAGCCTGAATCATTTGATCAAAAAGGTATGACAGAAAAATTATTAGAGCAGATTGTCTTGGCTTTAGAGGCATCAAAAACGGATAGTGAAGAACAGTATGACGGTGATAACGAACCCGTAGAAGTTGTAATGGGCTTGCAGGATATTGACTTATTCTTAGAGCATATTGATGCCATAATGAATGATGATGTAATAAATTCTCCTATTCCTAAAGTAAAAATAGGGGAATCAGAGCTTGATATCACCAGCATTGATTGGGATACGCTACAATTTTATACACCGACGATTCAACCTACATCTGCTAGAGACGTTTCGGTGAAAAGACAAGTCAAGCAACAGGATGATGATATACCTACGGTTCGACGGCATAAGTTTACTGTTGAAAATGAAAGTAAAATGGGGGCTTGCATCAGTTGTAATGATCTCCACGGAAGTGGTTTATTCATTGGTGAAATGATGTTTATCCGAGGTTATGATCCCCAGATATGGACGCTAGGCATTGTACGGTGGATGAGAATTGCTGAAAATAAATTGTATGTCGGTTTGTATTTATTATCTGCTCAAGTAGATAGTGTCTTGATCAATAAAGAAGGCACAACCGATGAATTGACAATGAATGCGTTATGGATGGCTGACAGTGACTATGGTGACACTTTGTTGTTGCCTAGAGCTGAGTTTAGAATTGGCAATAAACTTCAATTATCACATCACGGAGAAGAAATTCTTGCAACACTAGGCAAAGATGTGTGGCATAGCGAAGGGTTTGCTCAGTTTACATTTTCTGCACAAGGTGCAGAAAAAGATGATTCTGAATCTTTTGAAGAATATTTGATGCCAGCATAATTGCGTTTCTGGTATGATGCTCGTCCATGTTAATTACAAGTAAACTGATTGATTAGTTTGCAAAGGTATTCGGAATGAGTGATTTTTTACCTGGTTTAGAAGGCGTTGCTGCAACAAAGTCAGCCATATCATTTATCGATGGTGAGAAGGGTTTACTTTCTTATCGCGGATATACGTTACAGACCCTAGCAGAAAATAGCAGTTTTGAAGAAACAACACTCTTGCTGCTTCGAGGTGAATTACCAACAGCAGCAGAACTGTCAGAGTTTACTACTCAGCTACGTAGCCAATACCGAATCAAATACCATATCCGTGAAATGATGCATCATTTCCCAGCAACGGGTCATCCGATGGATATGTTGCAAACAGCCGTATCTAGTTTAGGTATGTTCTATCCCGGCAATGAATGCCTAACAAGTGGTGATGCTTGTGAAGATTTAAACTATGTTCGCAATATGACGGTGAACATTATTGCATCAATGGCGCCGCTGGTGGCAATGTGGGAGCATATGCGTCAAGGTTATGATCCAATTGAACCTCGTGAAGATCTATCGGTTGCAGAAAACTTACTCTATATGTTCACGGGTAAAGAACCTGATCCAATGATGGCAAAAATCATGGATGTCTGTTTGATTCTTCATGCCGAGCACACCTTAAACGCCTCAACATTTTCAGCTTTAGTTTCAGGCTCAACATTAGCGACACCTTACAGTGTTATTTCTGGTGCGATTGGCACACTATCAGGCCCGCTACACGGTGGTGCAAATTCACGTGTAGTTGATATGATGAAAGAAATTGGTAGCCCTGAAAATGCAGAAGCATGGATTGATAATGCCTTAGCAAAAAAAGAAGTGATTTGGGGAATGGGTCATAGAGAGTATAAAGTTAAAGATCCTCGTGCAACTATTTTACATAAATTGGTTGAAGAATTGATTGAAGATCGCGGTAGCAGCTTAGATAAAACGTTTGAAACAGCAATGAAAGTTGAAGAAATATGTGTTGATCGTTTAGGTCATAAGGGCGTTTATCCAAATGTTGATTTTTACTCGGGTATTCTTTATGCCGAAATGGGTATTCCAGCCGATCAATTTACCGCTTTGTTTGCCGTAGCACGATCAGCAGGTTGGTTAGCGCATTGGCGTGAACAGATTGCAAACAACCGTATTTATCGACCTACACAGATTTATACTGGTAGTGAAATTCGTGACTACATGCCTTTAGCAGAACGCTCATAAGCTAAGCGATTGTTGTTTTGCTAGCTTCGCCTTGCTGTTCTCGCACTAAACGGGGCACAAGGTAACCTGGCAATTTCTTTCGAATAGTATCGATCAGCTCAATTCCGATCTGATCAGACACATCAAAATGGCTTGCTCCCACAACGGGATCGAGCAAGTGTAAGTAATACGGAATCACATTAACCTCACTGAGGCGTTCACTCAAGGCGATTAAACTTTCTGCATTATCATTAATACCCTTAAGTAAAACCGATTGATTTAATAACTGACAGCCAGCAAGTCGTATACGGTCTAACGCTGTAGCAACGTCATCATCAATTTCATTCGCATGATTCGCATGCACCACCATAATGACTTGTAAGCGCGTATTTTTAATCCATTTTAATAAATGTGAGTCAATTCGTTCAGGCAAAACAATCGGCAAACGGGTATGAATGCGTAATCGTTTGAGATGAGGAATCTTTTCTAAATCAGCGACCATCGATGCCAGTTTAGTGTCGCTAAGCACCAGTGGATCGCCACCACTTAAAATAACCTCATTAATGCTGATATCAGCGCGTAGTGTAGATAATGTTTCTAGCCATTGGCTGGCTAAGGGATTGCTGTCACCATAAGGGAAATGACGACGAAAACAATAACGACAATGAATGGCGCAAGCACCCGTTGTCACCAATAAAGCGCGCCCATGATATTTTTGTAAAATACCGGGTGCGGTAATCGCTAAACCATCACCCACAGGATCAGTGACAAAATTCTCGACGGCTAAACCTTCATCAATAAGCGGGAAAACTTGCCGTAAAAGAGGATCATCAGCATCACCATAACGCATTTTATTAATGTAGTTTTGAGGCACGCGTAATGGGAATTTTTTGACAATGTCGCCATCAATTGCAGTAAGCCGATCAGTCAAACCAAGCTGACTTAACAAAATAGCAGGGTCACTAATGCAATTCGCTAATGAAATTTGCCAATCTTGTTTCGTGTTTATACCCATAAGCAATGAAATTTCACCTTTCCAGCAGGCATACTGAATGCGCTAGCCACGTTATATTATCAAATAATAGAATGGCTATTACGTTGAGAATATGCCTTGCTATCACAATCCATTATACGCACTGGAAAACCGCAATTTCAATGATTATGGGTATCGTTGCTAAGTTTGCGGTATCATATCGACTTAATATTTTAAACAGACGTAGATCGTCGCTCAAAAGAGGTCATCATGGCAAGTGTTAGTACAAATCAATTTAAACAAGGGCTTAAATTTATCCTAGATGGCGATCCATGTAGCATCATTGAAAATGAATTAGTAAAGCCGGGAAAAGGCCAAGCGTTTAACCGCGTTAAATTTCGCAATTTAAAAACAGGGCGAGTAAACGAGCGCACCTTTAAATCAGGTGATAGCGTAGAAGCAGCTGATGTAATGGAAGTTGAATTAGAATATTCCTACACCGATGGTGAGTTTTGGTATTTCATGGACGCAGAAACATTTGAGCAACATGCCGCTGATGCAAATGCGATAGCAGACTGTAAAAAATGGTTAAAAGAACAGTATGTTTATACTGTGACACAGTGGAACGGCGCACCTTTATTAGTAACTGCACCTAATTTTGTAAACTTAGAAGTGACAGAAACAGACCCCGGGTTAAAAGGTGATACAGCGGGCACTGGAGGCAAACCAGCGACATTAGAGACAGGTGCGGTAGTACGTGTGCCATTATTTATGAATATCGGTGACTTACTGCGTATTGATACACGGTCGGGTGAGTATGTAGAACGTGCTAAAAAATAAGTCGTCATTCTCGAATTCTTTTATCGAGAATCTATGGAGTAAGCAATATAGTCACTGTTTAAACCGTGCATGGAAGAGCCCCGCTTAAAACATGCGGGGATGACAGAGAAATTAATGAGTGTAAATGGAAAAAGCTGGCAACCCTCAGCTGATATAGAAACACTAAAAAAGCGGGCTCAGTATTTAGCTGATGCCCGCCTTTTTTTTGCTGAACGTGATGTGTGGGAGGTCGAAACCCCAATACTGTCAATAACAGCGCCCACAGCGCCTTATTTAGATAGCTTTACCACCGACTATGCCCCCATAGGTACAAATAGCAAACAAACGCATTACCTGCAAACCTCACCCGAATTCACAATGAAGCGATTGCTGGCGGCAGACTCGGGTTCAATCTATCAAATAGCCCGCGTCTTTCGCAATGGTGAACAGGGCAGACTGCATTCGCCTGAATTCACCATGCTGGAATGGTATCGCCCGGGACTAAACTTGCATCAACTTATTGATGAGGTCAATGCACTTTTGCAGCACGTTTTTCAAATTAATTCCGTTATGCGTTTAAGTTATCGCGCTGTGTTTGAGTTTTTCTTTAAGTTAAATGTATTGACCTGCCCTGATAATGACATAAAACACTGTGCACAGGCGCGAATAAATTCACTACCGAAAGATTTTGAAACCGATAGGGATGGCTGGCAAGAACTACTAATGAGCTATGTAATAGAACCCAAATTAGCCAGCCTAAATTGTCCACTTTTTATCTATGACTTCCCCGCATCACAAGCACAATTAGCTAAAATTAAATACGATCAACAAGGCAATGCAGTCGCTGATCGTTTTGAGCTTTATATTGATGGCGTTGAACTTGCCAATGGCTATAATGAATTATTAGATGCTGATGAATTACGCCAGCGCTTCGAAGCAGATAATCAGCAACGAAAACAACAAGGCAAACCAATAATACCAATAGATGAAAATCTCCTTGCCGCCATGCAATCGGGTTTACCTGAATGTTCTGGTGTGGCTGTTGGTGTTGATCGGTTGATGATGTTGGTTTTGGATAAGAAGAGTATTAATGCTGTACAGAGCTTTGGATTAAGCTAATGCCTCATCTTGTTGTTGGATTTTGGTGTCCACTTTAGTGGGGGAGGATCACGGTCAAGTTGAGCGATTTTTTAGGGTGTAATTGCTTCAATGTCTTTACCGTAATGAAATTCAAAATGTTTACAAACAGATATTTCTATTTGATTCTTTGATAGAGAAGCTAGTTTTTCTCTAATATCAATTAAGCTATTTTTTGGAAGCTGAATGGATATAAAGTTATGCCCTTTTGGAGAAATGCTAATCTGTTTTTTACTGCGTTGTATGAGACCAAAATTATTATTTGTTTTTTTATTTAAAAAAATAAACATAATATTCCAGCTATGGGATGCTCCGTCACTATCAAGCCCCTTTTCAATATGCTTCGAGGCTAATATGATTTTTTCAATACTATTCCAAGCGTAGTTATTTTCAAGAGTATTTAATGGCGATCCTTCAGAGATTCCTTTTACGTCAGCTTCAAATATGATTGCGCCAGACTTGTTTTTCATTTTGCCATAATATTTAGGTAAACCAATTAAAACCAAAATACCGATAGTGATAAATAGCATTCCGAAAACGCGAGGAAATATTTCATCTGGCATTGATTTTAGAAACCATGCTCCAAAACCAATGCAAAAAACACTTATCAGCAGTCCCAAACCAAGAACATTGGAAAGTTCTCGGTAGATAACTAAGTTTTTGTCAAAGAAGTTTACTTTAGTTGCCATTGATTTCTCGAACCCTAACGTTTTAGATAAGCGGATTTGCATAATGCCTAAAAAAAAGATCATGCGCTTGAAAATTCGCCGATCTTTCCGAAAGGTACGATTGCAAATTCCGCTTGATCTATTTGTGTACGCCCAGCATGGGCATGAACTAATGAGGTGAAAGTCCTCTGTAGGAAGATCACCGTCGAAAACCATGTTGTTATTAGACGATAACTACTAGCAAAAGGCAAGGGCTTAACCGCGAGGTTTGGTCCGAAGGAAGCCGGATGCAAAACTGCGAGCTGATGAACAAGAACATCATATGAGGCGTAGGCTGGAGGCGAGTTGGCACAAGACAACGAAGCCATGTGATTTAACGGCCACCGTAAATGATGCAGCAGTGCAGGGAAAGTTCATGTTCTTATCTGGGGAGATCTGCTTAACAAGCGATCGGTCAATAACCAGTCAGGCTCTGGTATAGAAGTGCCTCGGCTTTTCAGAGTCATCCACTGGAAAGAGCGAATAGATGGAAACCGGTAGCGTCACTGAGAGTAATTTTGGTGATGATTAAGCAGAAGTCAGCAGACGGCATAGTAGCCAAATGCCCATCGTAATGGTTGGGACACGGTCAAGGCCTGAACATTTAGAATAAAGGAGGAGCCTTGCTCAACTTGAACACACGAATGCCGACCGGTAGTGACGTGACTCAGCGTAATAGCATGCAGCCAGCCTTTAGTGGCAATTTACTTGAACTTATCCTCTGTTCAGCCAATATATTGGCTGCATGGAAACGAGTTCGAGCCAACAACGGGGCCGCTGGCATTGATGGCATGACCATTGATGAATTTCCCGATTGGGCAAAAGCGGATAACTGGAAACGTATTATGGCTGAGCTTCGCTCAGGGCAATACCGCCCCTTTCCTGTCAAACGTGTTGAGATTGATAAATCGGATGGTGGACAACGCCAACTGGGGATCCCGACGATCATAGATAGGGTTATCCAACAAGCAATTGCTCAAGTATTAACCCCTATATTCGACCCCACCTTCTCAAACAATAGTTTTGGGTTTAGGCCAAATCGAAATGGGCAACAAGCGGTGAAACAGGTTAAAGACATCATTAAGACGGGGCGTCGTATTGCCGTTGATGTTGATCTGTCAAAATTCTTTGACCGCGTTGATCATGATTTACTGATGACTTACCTTGGCTATAAAGTAAAGGACAAGCGAGTACTTCAACTGATCAAACGTTACTTACGAGCTGGGATCATTGACAAGCAGCGTTATAGTGAAAGTCGAGAAGGTGTACCACAAGGCGGACCTTTATCGCCGCTATTGGCCAACATCATGCTCGATCCTTTGGACAAAGAACTGGAGAAACGAGGCCACCACTTTGCTCGCTACGCGGATGACTTTACTATTTTGGTCAAGACACCCCGAGCAGGTGAGCGAGTGCTCAGTAGTATCAGCAGATTCTTGAATGACCGTTTGAAATTGGTGGTGAACACCACCAAAAGTCACGTCGTTAAAACCAGTGATAGCAAATTCCTTGGATTCACCTTCAAGGGAGGACGCATTCAATGGCACCCGAAGAGCTTGCTGAATTTTAAACAGCAAGTACGTCGGTTGACGAATCGCAACTGGGGCGTATCGATGCACTATCAACTCTTTAAACTCAGCCAATACTTACGTGGTTGGATAAACTATTTTGGAATAGCCAATAGCTATCAACGCTGTGTTGAATTAGATCAATGGATCAGACGCAGAGTACGAATGGCCTACTGGCGACAATGGCGAAAGCCTCGAACCAAAGTCAGGAATTTGATGAGATTAGGTGTACACGTTCAAGCCGCAGTGGCGTGTGGGCTCACCAGTAAAGGGCCATGGCGCAGTGCCAAATCCCCGGGGATCAATCAAGCTTTATCACTTGATTACTTAAAATCTGAAGGGCTTTATGCATTGCGTGATGGCTGGATTGCACTTCACTATCCTAAGTGAAACGCCCTGTGCGGAGCCGCATGCAGGGTGTTGTGGGGGCTGAGGGTTAGAGACCCTCGGCTACCCGATTGTACAAAGGGGCTTTCACTAGTTTCTCTATTAATAGAAAAAGCTTTTGAATGCTTTTTCCATGAACGATGAATCAGATGAACAACGCCCCCACAGGTTTTACACGAAAGTACCATATTCCTTATGATTTCACCAGTGCCTACTTTAGCATGTACCAGTGTTCCTTTATCTTTTACACAACTCAATTGTCGTTTTCCACTGCTGGCCGCATAAAGCCCATAATGACGTACCGTATGAAACCCTATTGGCGATACATGCTCTAAAATACGTTTGATTAACTCCTTACACGACAGCGTAACGTCTTTGATCTGCTTATCTCGATGATCTAAATACCGAAGCACCGCCTGTTGCCTGTCACAAAATGTAATTTGCTCGGGTGATACTGGTCCTCCTTTGATATAGCGAGACAAATACAACATCACCCCCTTGCCATGGTCATATCGCTCCTCAATTCTCACACACCACTCTTTTCGGTAAGTCTGTTGATATAAACGACGAAACTCAGTCATCGACATATCAGATGGAAGCGATAATACCTTATCCTCGACAGCCTGTTTTATGAAGCTTTGCACCTTACCCTGATAAAGAGACTTCACCACCCGAACAGGTAATAAAAATTGACCACACTCCTGCCAATGATGTGACGCATTAACCCCACCCGCAGAAATCAAACAATGCACATGAGGGTGCAAAGTCAACTTCCTGCCCCACGTATGAAGCGCGATCATCAAGCCGGGTAGTACACCGTGATACTTAGTATCCGCCATCAACTCTAACAGGGTTTCTTTAGACGCCTTAAACAAAATAGACGCAAACAAAGCTTGATTATATCGCCACAGCGATAAATACTCATGAGGCAAAGTGAAGATAACATGGAAATGAGGCACATTAAGGAGACGTTTTTTTTGTTTTTCAATCCAATCCTGCTTAGATTTTAAAGCACAGACATAACAACTGCGGTTTCGGCAGGCATGAAACTGCTCAATGGGCTTATGCTGCTTATCACACGTGAAATAACTCGTCCCCATATCCGGGGTACGGCAAAACGCAATGGCACTAATCGCCTTCCTATTTTTTAGAGGTTGAGGAAGCCTGTCTAAATAATCGAGATGACTTCTAAACAGGTTTTGTAGTTTTCGATTAGACATATCCCTTATTTATCAGTTAGTTGCAGTGGCGCACTGACTTGATCTTCGCGGAGCGATTTGTACAACTTGTTATTAACGGGAAAGGAGTTTCCCTGTAATTCTTATACATATACGGACTATAACGCCTAGTAATATCATAATCAAGGGGAAACAAAGCGTTATCATGGGGTCAAGATTAGATATTTATATAAAATTCGATAAAAGGCCTAGTAAGTAGATAATCAAGGGTAAACAAGGAAAGTATAAGGGAGTGTGAAGGTGGCGGAGAGCGAGGGATTCGAACCCTCGATAGGGATAAACCTATACACACTTTCCAGGCGTGCGCCATCGGCCGCTCGGCCAGCTCTCCATTGTTCTGTTTCAGGGTGCGAAGATTACAGTAGATTGCCTGAGCTGACAAATGGTAATTTATTGTCGAGACTATCAAATCAAGGCTTTCGCTATTCCGTCACACCGGTATGCTTTAAGCCGGAGTCTTATTGAGCTATTAGATTCCGGCTTGAAGCATACCAGAATGACAAATAATTATATCTATGGAATAGGAAATACATCCAAATCATCTGCAAAGTTAATGGGGCCGCAGTAATTTTTTTCCATAAGTTGTTTCGTTTCAGCTTCATGGCCTAAAGTGCGAAGCATTCGATGTGAAATCACCACTGACTTAGCGTTGGCCTTGTTAGCAATTTTACCCATTTCAGCAGGTTTCATATGCAAGTTTGCGGCAATACCTTTGGCTGATTCAGGAATGGCATTATGCATCACTAAAATATCGGTGTTTTTTGCTAGTTTTGCTAGTGTTTTATACTGGTTATTCATATCGCCGGAGAAAGTGATTGAGCAATCAAACACATTAACTCGCCATGCAACAGCAGCAAGAGGCCCATGATGAACGGGAATAGCGCTAAGGCTTAAATTATCTGTTAGTGGATAGTGTTGAATTTTGTGTGGTGTTAAGGGCACATTATGACTTTGAAGATGATAACTACTAGCTTGTTCAGTATTCACAAAATTTTGTAAATATGAAAATGCACCAGTGTCGCCCAAGATTTTTTCTACAAATTCAGTTGTAGAGGGCATTAAAGCATTACCTTCAGGGCCAAACACCGGCAAGTCATTCTGCCGAGGTGTGAAAAATGAACCTTTGATATAAGCGGGAAAATCAGCACTATGATCGACATGAAAATGACTAAAGACGATGGCTTGTAGATCTTCAAATTTAGCGGAGGACTTTTCAAAATTTAGGCTACTGCCTGCACCGGCATCAATTAATACACTTGCTTTGCCATTTATCCAGATTAGATAACTGCTTGAAGCACGTTGGTCACCTAACTCTGGACCTCCAGACCCTAAAACCTGTAGTTTTACATTATTGTGAGCACAGGTAGAGTTTGCATGGGCAGAAGAAAAAATCATCAAGGAGAGTAGGGTAAAAAAGATAAATTTAAGATTATTCATTTTGGCTTACCAATTTAATTGTAAGAATCGAATGTTTAGAAGTTATGGAGCTATTTTAGTTCCAGATGCTACAAATACATTACCACGATTAAATGATGAATCAACGTGAAAATCAGTTACTTTAGTTTCTAAATATTGCCAAAGTGGCCTATTGACTTCGCCCCGGCCAATCCATTGAACAAGCAGCCCTGTGAAAGAAGGCTTTTCAATATACCAATCCATAATAACAATACGTCCATTGGGCGATAACATTGAGATTAACGAATCAATAACGTGTTGCCATTGCGGGAAACCAGATAGGCCGAGATCACATAAAATCGAGTCAACACCCTCGACGTCTGCCTTTAGATTTGTTACATTTTGATTTAACAGTTGGATGTTTATCCACTGGTTTTTCTCGATCTTTTTCTGGGCTTTATCTAACATTCCTGCTGAAATATCAACACCTATAATCAAACCTGTATTGTTTAGATAGTGCTGGAAATAGTCAAAATTCTGGCCGGTACCTACAGGAATATTTAAAACTGTTTTACCTTTGGAAAGTTGTAATTCCTTTACCGCTTGCAATCTTGCTTTATGATAATAATGCCTGGGAGAGAGTAAATCATATATTCGTGAAAACTTGTCATAGTAGGCAGCAGCTTTTATTTGCTTGTCTTTGTTGCTTTCTATGTCGCGGTTCGACAAACTTTATGCTTCCACAGCTTCCACAGCTTCCACAGCTTCCACAGCTTCCACAGCTTCCACAGCTTCCACAGCTTCCACAGCTTCCACAGCTTCCACAGCTTCCACAGCTTCCACAGCTTCCACAGCTTCCACAGCTTCCACAGCTTCTGTGGTTTCTTCAGTTTTGACGTGTTGTGGATGATGTGGCTTTTTATCACCTTGACGGGCGTAATAGGCGAGGCCTTTTAATACGATGTCAGGGTAATGTGAGATCGATGCGCTAATTAATGGCAATATTGTTTCTGCATCGCCGCCAGTGATAATAAAGCGGATTTTATTATCAAATTGAGTCGTTAGGTCATCAATAAGGCGTTCTAAACTTGCGGATACGGTATAAAGTGTACCGGCTTGAATTGCGCTTTGAGTATTCACGGCTAAGGTTTTAAAATCGCTGATTTCGGCGTTTTCACTCATATTGGTATTATCACCTAATGCTTCACGCATCAGTGACAAACCGGGCAAAATCATACCGCCTTGGTGAATGCCATATTTGGTAACAATATCAACAGTAATGGCAGTGCCACAATCAATAATGCAGGTGGCTTGGCGTGCATGTTGTCTTGCCGCAATAATCGCTAACCAGCGATCAATGCCTAATAATTCAGGGTCAGAATAAGAATTTGTTACGCCAAAGCGTTTGGATTCACTTTTTACAAATGTCGGTGTGATCTGCCATTTCTTTTCTGCCCACTCGGTCAGTTGCTGGGCTATTTTATCGCCTGCAACATTAGAAACATGAATAGATTCGATCCCTTCGAGTGCTTTCCATTCGCTGGTGAGCGATGTTTTGATGGTTGTTTTTTTACGAGTGAAATGATGGCTTTCGATTGGGCCACCTTTTTCAAGTACTGCCCATTTGACTCGGGTATTACCAATATCGACTAATAATTTCATGATGCAAACCTTATGCTGATATGGCTGTTAGACAGGGTATGAATTTTATCACCGATTTGATAACGGAGCTCACCTTGTTCATTGATGCCACGTGCTATTGCATCAGTGTGTTGAGTATCATTGATTAATGTAATGGCTTGATTATCTAATGCATCATATTGCGGCCATTGGCTAATAAAATCATGCAAACCATGACTTTGGAAGTGTTGTAATGTTTCTATCATTGTATTAATTATTTTTCCTGCCAGTTCATTTCTACAGGGTACGTTTGTACAAAGCTGTTGAAGACTGGTGGTTGATTGTTGAATTTGTTGTTGAGTAGCAGTCGGAAGCTCAAAATTGAGGCCGATGCCCACAACGGTATTTTGTTGTTTACCGAAACGTGATTCTACTAGAATTCCGGCTAACTTTCGTCTTTTATGTAAAATATCATTCGGCCATTTTATCTGTAAACCATTGATTCCTAATTCTTTCAGGGTATTTATCAGGCTTATTCCAATAGCAATCGTAAGGCCATTAAGCGCTGTTTCTGCGGGAAATGGCCATATTATAGATAGGTATAAGTTTCCAGAAGCAGGAGAATGCCACAGATCACCTCGCCGGCCACGGCCTGCTGTTTGTGTTTCAGTTAGACAAGCAGCGGGCGTATTTTTTCCATCAGATTGTCGTTGCCATAACTCATCATTAGTTGAAGCAACAGATTGGTGTATTAATACTTCATCTAGTAAATCAAGCGTGTTTTGATTTAGCTGAGATTGAATAATTGATAAAGAAAGGGGCGTAGGAGCGTATGAGGTCAATATAATATTTGATGAATTTAGAATAGGGTATAGGGTATTTTAAACGGAAATGGTCAAACTTTGAAGTCGAGTAATTCTCCGATAGTATTTTCTTTATCTGGGGAATCATTACTAGACGCATTTTTATTGGCTTGTTGTTTTATTTCTGCCTGCGCTTCAATGGCCATTTGTGCAGCATTAGCAGCAATAGTACGATCTTGTGATGACGGTTGCAAAGGGGCGAGCGCGGCGGTTTGAATTTGAATAGCTTTTTTTAAAGTGGCCACGGGATCGGCTGCAATTTTTGATGTATCTATTTGCACCTCACCACCGGTTGCATATTGAATTCCATCGGCTCCGCGTTGGAGGCTAAAATGTGCGCTACCTTTTGTAATGCCATGACCCGCAGTAATGTGTGCCATTTCATGGGCTCGAACGATACTATCGCGTGTTTTTAATTGTTTGATTTGCTGCAGATCTTGTTCAGATAGCTTATTTGTCGAGGTATCTTTTTCGAGTGAAACAGGGGTGCGTTTGGGTGCTGTAGAGGTAAGCGGACTTGTAACAGCAGTGATATTCATGATTATTTATTGAACAGTATTACACTTTTATATCCAAAAGTGTGCCCATCATGGTGCTGCTTGCCTCAATTACTTTAGCAGAAGCTTTCACTTGGTGTTCATCACGAATCATATTAACAAGTGGTTCTGTCAGATCACCACCAGATTGCAGTGTTTCAGCATTAGCGATTTTTGCAGCATTGCGATTTAGGCTTTGCATGCCTGCTTGAATACCTGATAATCCAGATTGAAATGCGGGGATTGTACTCATAATTAGCCTCCTAATCATAGCGTTAGCTACAATTTTATACTGAAGCTATTGTGTTTTCTGTGAATTGCGACGCATTCTAGCGTTTAATTTGATAAAGGTAATCGAGGCGATAAAGGTAATGAAGCTAAAAAATACCTCTAAACTTGGATATAAACTAAAGCCTTCAGCGCTATACATTTCACCAATACCATGCGAGAAATACAAAAGCATTAGAAACGTCGCCCAAGCATGTGTGTAAGGTTTGCCATGCAAAAGGCCGCGTAGTGGAAATAACAAAGGGACTAAAGCGATAAGTAGAAACCCCGATGTTGGGTAGTTTTCGCTGTGTTCGCCAAGGGTGATCCAACAAATTAAAGTAATCATTAAGCCAAAAAAACTGGTTAGGGCGATATTTTTATAAACTGAAACCATTATTTATCCTGTAGAGCGAGTGCTGTTGTGGCAATGCGTTGCCCCAATGCTTGACATAATTGAGCCTCATTATCGCTTAATGGGCGATCATTGTTGCTTCCTGCTAAATGACTGGCACCGTAGGGTGTGCCACCATCGCTTGTTGTCATTAATGCTTTTTCGCTATAAGGCAAGCCCATCAGCATCATGCCGTGATGCATTAGCGGCAACATCATTGAAAGCAAGGTCGATTCTTGGCCGCCATGCAAGCTACCAGTTGAAGTGAATACGGCAGCGGGTTTGCCTATTAATGAACCAGAAAGCCAAACATCACTAGTGGAATCAATAAAATATTTTAAGGGTGCCGCCATATTGCCAAAGCGGGTGGGGCTACCCATTACAAGACCGGCACATTGTTTCAAATCGTCAGGGGTGGCGTAAAGATGACCTTGATCGGGGATGCTGTCTTCAGTTGCTTCACATACTGTTGAAATTTTAGCTACAGTTCGTAATCGACTAGAACAGCCCTCCACTAGCTCTATACCGCGAGCAATGTGTTCAGCCATATCTCTAACATGACCCGATTGGCTGTAATATAAAACTAGAATTTCAATCATAAAAGTTCAAGTACGGCCTCTGGTGGGCGGCCAATTTTAGCTTTGCCATTATGAATAACAATGGGGCGTTCGATTAATTTAGGATGTGCGATCATCGCCTCAATAAGCTGTTGATCAGTTAATGATGTGTCGGCCAAATTAAGTTCTTTATAGACAGCCTCACCTTTGCGAAGCAATTCACGGGCACCAAAACCAAGCTGAGCAAGAACTTCAGTTAATGCCTCAGTTGTGGGTGGTGTTTTAATATATTCAATAATTTGCGGTTGCACACCTTGCTCTTGAAGCAAAGCCAGTGTTTGACGAGATTTACTACAACGAGGGTTGTGATAGATTTGAATATCACTCATGAAGATGACTCCAATAAAGTTTCTAAAGCAGAAACATGAATTTCTGTAGGTTTAATTGTGCCCCATCGTTTGCAACCGGGGCAGTGCCAATGCATTGTTTTACCCGAAAAGCCACAATGCTGGCAGGTATAGCGATCACCATGGCGAATCATTGTCGATGTAATATCGCGTATCAAAGGCACTAAAACAGGGTTTGAAGGCTCACCTAAGGAGATCAAGGCATGCAAACCCTCAACAGAAGGGTGCGAGTGCAACTGCTTATGCAAATAATTTTGTGCTGCTTGGCTGCCATGCTGGAGCTGGGTAACTTGTGTAAGCATAAGGCGGGCGCTGGTTAAATTAGGGTGCCGAGTGAGCAAAGAATTTAACCATTTTTCAAATGAAGGTAAATTATTAAGTTGCTGATAACAGGTTAATAATTGAGGCAATGCTTCTTCGAGATAATGATGGTTTTGCTGCTCAATATGCAACAAACACTTTATTGCTTTACGGCAGTTTTTAGCTGCAATATGTAGATCAGCTTCTAATAACATAGCGCGAACACAGTTTGCATCATAATGATTTGCTTGTTTGAGAAACATAAAGGCTTTGTTCGTGGCGTGTCTATGTTGGGTGGCCAATTCACAATAAAATTGCGCAATAATCTGCCCCATTTCATCCGGCTCTATAGTTTGAATTTTTTTTGCCATTTCAATAGCTTGAGGCCAATCTTTTTCTTGCTCATAAATGCGCAGCAATTGCTTATAAGCTTGAAGAGGAGGAGAGGGCTTAGTCAGCAATTCGAGAAAGAGTGATTCAGCACGGTCAAGCACGCCAGCATTCATATAGTCGAGCCCTAACTCAACTAAGGCCTGATCGCGTTGCGGTGGGGTTAATGTGGGTCTTGCAATGAGGTTTTGGTGAATACGAATAGCACGATCTGTTTCACCTCGCCTACGAAATAAATTGGCCAAAGCTAAGTGAGTTTCAACAGTTTCACTATTTACTTCAAGCAGTTTAATAAAGACATCGATGGCTTTATCAGGCTGTTCATTTAATAAGAAATTTAAGCCTTTAAAATATTCAGGGTTAAAGGCATTTTTCTGTGAATCACGCTGATGTTTATAATGACTTCGCGCCGATATCCAACCAGATAGAGCCGCAATTGGCAGAAGGAGTAGTAACCATTCTACATTCATAATGAGTAGGCTTAGTGCTCATCTGTAAGCGGTAAAATGCGGAGGCTATTTATTTCTTGTTCAGACGTTTCAAGCTTTTTATGCAAACGACGGTTTTCATAGCGTAGTTGTAGCGTGCCGACAAAGATGGCTAATGCACCCAATATAATCCCCAATACAATTGATAGAACAACAACGATAGAAAGAGGGAGTGACAGCGTGCCGAGATAATAATTAATGGTAACCGGATCGTTATTAATCGCTGAAAAGGTGATGCCCACAGCAAATACAATAATAAAAATGATAATGGTCAAAATGCGGCGCATAATAATATTCCCTAAGTCTTGATATAAGTGAATGATACCTTAAAAGCTTATTTCTGATGTAGAAAATATGGCACTATTTTTAAGGCAAAGATGCTGAAATAATGTAAAATAGACACGTTGCGCTGTGATTCAATATAGTTTTATTGTGGTTGCTAGCGATAGAACCAGTAAATTGGAGTAGTAAAATGACATTTATTGTCACTGAAAATTGTATTAAATGTAAATATACCGATTGTGTAGAAGTTTGTCCTGTTGATTGTTTTCATGAAGGTCCTAACTTTCTTGTTATTGATCCTGAAGAGTGTATTGATTGCACTTTGTGCGAGCCAGAATGCCCTGCCGAGGCCATTTTCTCAGAAGATGACCTGCCGGATGATCAAGCTGAATTTTTAGAAATCAATGAAGAGCTATCAAAAGTATGGCCAGTGATTTCAGAACAAAAAGATCCACCTGCCGATGCAGAAGAGTGGGATGGGAAAACAGATAAAAAACCATTATTAGAGCGTTAAACCTTAATGCCATTCAATAAAAAAGCCCACTTTATGTGGGCTTTTTTATGTTTGTCAGCAACGATTTAAAGTTAAATCATCAATGCTTTTAGTTTTTTCATTGCATTATTTTCAATTTGGCGAATGCGCTCTGCTGAAACATCATACTTATCAGCTAAGGTATGCAATGTGGCTTTTTTATCATCATTCAACCAACGTTGGCTAATAATGTCGCGGCTACGCTCGTCTAATGTGCCTAGTGCATTAGTGAGTCGTTGGTTTTGATAATCAGTATAATCTGTTTGTTCTAACTGTAATGACGGATCTGATTTTTCAGGGCCAGTTAAATAAGCGGCAGGTGAAAATGTGTTTTCATCATCATCAACATCAGCAGGTAAATCAAACGATGCATCAGGAGAAGCTAACCGACGCTCCATCTCCATCACATTATCAGGTGTAACACCCAAATCATCAGCAACGGCATTAACTTCTTCTTGATTTAACCAACCAAGGCGTTTTTTAGCACCACGAAGATTAAAGAATAATTTACGTTGGGCTTTCGTCGTAGCAATTTTAACAATGCGCCAGTTACGGATCACATATTCATGAATTTCAGCGCGGATCCAATGCACGGCAAAAGATACCAAGCGTACACCTTTAGTTGGGTCAAAGCGTTTAACGGCTTTCATCAAACCGATAT
Source organism: Methylophaga sp. (assembly GCA_026988435.1). Classification (GTDB taxonomy): domain Bacteria; phylum Pseudomonadota; class Gammaproteobacteria; order Nitrosococcales; family Methylophagaceae. The sequence goes on along the minus strand of JALSLH010000093.1, from coordinate 25,160 downwards.
TGCCTTCTTGCACTAAATCGGCAACGGGCAGACCATAACCGCTATAGCCTTTAGCAATGCGATTCACAAAGCGCAGATGTGACAAAATTAGGTGTTGTGCGGCTTCCACATCACCATCCGCTTGCAAGCGTGTTGCAAGATCATATTCTTCTTCAGCTGTTAAAAGCGGCGTGCTATGAACTAACTTAGAGTATGAATTTAAGTTTTCAATTGGCGCTAAAGCTAAATTGTATTGGGCTACATCAGTTGTCATTGTACAGGCGGCCTCCGAATAATTATTTTTGGTATATTAACATTAATTTAGTTTAATCAAATAGTAAGAGTGTAAAATCAGGGAAAAGTTCCCTAATTATGACTAAAAGATATCAAGCAGATAATGTGCCAGTTATTGGTTCAGTATAACACTCAGCGTGACTATAAATTTCAGATGGAATATACAAAAGCAAAAATTTAAATGAAGATAACGCATAAAAAATACTTATTAATTCTGTTTAGTCTATTTGCTATCGAATGGATTTATTTTGCAATTGAACCTTTATATCCAAAAGATTGGTTATTAGAAAATATATTGGTTGTAGTAGCTGTAATATTTTTATTTGCCACATTCAAACGATTACCACTGTCCAGAATATCTTATACACTAATATTCATTTTCCTCGCCTTACATGTGGTGGGTTCACACTATACTTATGCCGAAGTGCCATATGACCAATGGTTTCACTCATTAACAGGTACAACCATAAACGAAATTTTTGGCTGGGAACGCAATCACTTTGATCGCCTAGTACATTTTAGTTATGGATTGTTGCTCGCTTATCCTATTCGAGAAATGTTTTTGCGCGTAGTCAATGTAAAAGGTTTCTGGGGTTATTTTCTGCCGCTAGACTTAACAATGTCGACGTCGATGCTTTATGAACTAGTGGAGTGGGCGGTAGCTGTTGTACTAGGTGGCGATTTAGGTATGGCTTACCTCGGTACACAAGGTGATATTTGGGATGCACATAAAGATATGGCTTTAGCCAGTTTAGGTGCATTAATTGCCATGATCATTGTGGCTTTAATCAATAGAGCAATTCAACGTGATTTTGCCCAAGAATGGGTCGATAGTTTAAAGGTGAAGCATCAAGCACCGTTAGGCGAAGATGAAATAGCGCGGATGATGAATGATTAAGGTGAGATAATAATGATGTAGCTTGGATAAGCGATAGCGTCATCCGACATGCCAAGCGATATCATCAAATTATATTTTCGAAATTGCTAATCGATGTTATGAGCAGAGTATTGATACATCCAAACGTCGGATGGCGCTATCGCTTATTCGACCTACGGGCTAACTTCCGCTCAAATCACTTGTTACGTACATTAAACTTCTAAAAAAGAGCTTGTATTTGTCATAACAAACTAAGCTTACCTGAAGTAAATCTCGAATACACAAGCCATATTTTCTTGCGTTAAAAGCTAAGCCCTGTATAATTCCAGCGCTTAACGACAGGCGCGTAACTCAGCTGGTTAGAGTGCCACCATGACATGGTGGAAGTCCTCGGTTCGAGTCCGAGCGTGCCTACCAAATAATAATATCGAGACTCCCTTAAGGAGTTTTTTGGTTTTTACGGCCCTTTGTATCGGTCAGGAACATTATAATGATTTCAGTAACACTTCCCGATGGCAGTCAACGCCAGTTTGATCACCCCGTTTCTATTTTTGATGTTGCCAATGATATTGGTGCAGGCTTAGCGCGTGCGGCATTAGCAGGCAAGGTGAATGGTGAGTTAGTTGATACTACTCATATTATTGATCAAGATGCTGATGTAGCAATTATCACTGAACGCGATGATGAAGGCTTAGATATTATTCGTCACTCGACGTCACATTTAATGGCGCAAGCGGTGAAACAACTGTTTCCTGAAGCACAAGTTACCATTGGTCCGGTTATTGAAGATGGCTTTTATTATGACTTTTCTTATGCACCGGGCTTTACGCCAGAAGATTTAGCTAGCATTGAAAAACGCATGAAAGAAATCGTTAAGCAAGATATTCCGGTTGTACGAGAAGAAGTCTCTCGTGAAGCGGGTATTGAGTTGTTTCGTGAAATGGGCGAAGACTATAAAGCTGAGATTTTGGAAGATATTCCCAAAGGTGAAACGCTTTCTTTATATAGACAAGATGATTTTATTGATCTTTGTCGTGGACCTCATGTTCCAAGCACGGGCAAATTAAAAGCATTTAAATTAATGAAATTAGCTGGTGCATACTGGCGCGGTAATTCAGATAATGAAATGCTGCAACGTGTTTATGGCACAGCGTGGAAAGACAAAAAAGCGTTAAAACAATATATTTTCCGCTTAGAAGAAGCAGAAAAGCGTGATCATCGTAAAATTGCTAAAAATTTAGATCTCTTCCATCTGCAAGAAGAAGCGCCAGGCATGATTTTTTGGCATGACAATGGCTGGCGGATTTATCGCGAAGTCGAAAATTATATTCGTGACGTCTTGCAACAAAATGATTATCAAGAAGTGCGCACGCCCCAAGTGGTTGACCGCTCTTTATGGGAAAAATCAGGTCATTGGGATAAATTTGGTGACATGATATTCACCACTGAAACTGATAATCGTGATTATGCCATCAAGCCAATGAATTGCCCATGTCATGTACAGATCTTCAATCAAGGTTTGAAAAGTTATCGTGATTTACCACTCCGTATGGCGGAATTTGGCTCATGTCATCGTAATGAACCATCGGGTACATTACATGGTTTGATGCGCTTGCGTAGCTTTACTCAAGATGATGCGCATATTTTTTGTACGGAAGATCAGATTCAGTCTGAAGTATCTGTATTTATGGACTTATTGCAAGATGTGTATGCTGATTTTGGCTTTAATGAAATCATCGTTAAGTTATCGACACGCCCTGAAAATCGTGTAGGTAGTGATGAGGTGTGGGATAAAGCAGAACATGCATTAGAGCGCGCTTTAAATGACAAAGGACTAGATTGGGACTTGCAACCGGGCGAGGGTGCATTTTATGGCCCTAAAATTGAATTTTCTCTTAAAGATTGTCTGGGTCGAGTCTGGCAGTGCGGTACGATTCAAGTTGATTTCTCGATGCCAGGCCGTCTAGATGCAACTTATATTGCGGACGACGGTAGTAAACAAGTGCCTGTTATGTTGCACCGCGCTATTTTAGGATCGCTCGAACGCTTTATCGGTATTTTGGTTGAAGAATATGCGGGATCGTTCCCAACTTGGTTAGCCCCACGCCAAGTTGTAGTGATGGGAATCAGCCAAAATCAGTCCGAATATGTTAAGAAAATCACAAAAGAATTGCAAAATAAAGGCTTTAGAGTAGATTTAGACTTGAGAAATGAGAAGATAGGCTATAAAATACGCGAGCAAACATTGCGCCGGGTACCTTATTTAATTGTGGTTGGGGATCGCGAAGCGCAACAGAACGCCGTGGCAGTACGTACTCGCAAGGGTGAAGACTTGGGTGTAATGACACTTGACGAATTCGCAGAAATCTTGCGCAAAGACGTTGCTAGTCGCGGTCGAATTATTTTAGAGGACTAGAAATATCGCTACTGATGATAAAAAGCTAAATGGTGAAATCACTGCCAGAGAAGTACGTTTAACTGGTGCAGATGGAGAGCAATTAGGAATTGTTCCATTGGCAAAAGCCATGGCATTAGCAGAAGAAGCGGAATTAGATTTGGTGGAGATTTCGGCGCAAGCCAAACCACCAGTTTGCCGTATAATGGATTACGGTAAGTATGTGTTTGAAGCTAATAAGCAAAAGCAAATTGCGAAGAAAAAGCAGAAACAGATACAGGTCAAGGAGATCAAGTTTAGACCAGGCACCGAAGAAGGGGATTACCAGGTAAAACTACGCAACCTGACACGTTTCCTTGAAGAGGGGAATAAAACTAAAGTGAGTCTTCGCTTTCGCGGGCGTGAGATGGCGCATCAGGACTTAGGACTGAAACTACTTAAACGAGTAGCAGAAGATCTTAAAGAACTGTCTGTCATTGAGCAGCATCCAAAGAAAGAAGGTCGACAAATGATTATGGTTTTAGCACCCGGTAAAAAGTAATGACAGTCCCGTTTTGGGATTGACATCAATAATAATTAATTACGAATGCGGAGTTCGAAATAATGCCAAAGTTAAAAACACACCGAGGTGCTGCAAAGCGCTTCAAAAAGACGGGTAGCGGAAAATTTAAACGCTCACAAGCGTTTACTAGCCACATCCTTACTAAGAAAAGCACTAAGCGGAAACGCCAATTGCGTTCTACATTGATTGTCTGTAAAGCTGATCATATGTCTGTTCGCAAAATGTTGCCTAATCACTAATTAAGGAGTTATCTCATGCCAAGAGTAAAACGTGGTGTAGTCGCTCACGCGCGACACAAAAAAGTTATCAAGCAGGCCAAAGGTTATAGTGGTCGTCGTAAAAATGTATATCGTGTTGCTGTACAAGCAGTAACAAAAGCAGGTCAATATGCTTATCGCGATCGTCGTCAGAAAAAACGTCAATTCCGTGCATTGTGGATTGCACGTATTAACGCTGGCGCACGTGAATGTGGTTTGTCATACAGCAAATTAATCGACGGCTTGAAAAAAGCAGCGGTTGAAGTTGATCGTAAAGTATTAGCTGATCTTGCAATGAATGATTCAGTTGCATTTGCTGCCGTTGCAGAACAAGCTAAGGCTGCATTAAACAAATAATATTTTCAGCTCGTTAAGAGCCATAAATATTGTATGATTTAGGAAAGGGCCGTTTTGACGGCCCTTTTTTGTTTTATAAAGAATACAGGTGGTAAACATCATGGCTGAACTGGATTCACAGTTACAGGCATTAAACGATATTGTTGCCGTTGCCAAACAAGCAATTGCCAATTCGGAAACAAATGCAGAGCTAGAAACTGTTCGTGTTGAATATTTAGGTAAGAAGGGTGAAATTACCGCTTATCTTAAGCAACTCGGCAATGTCAGTGTTGAGCAACGGCCAGTAATTGGTAAATCAGTTAACTTGGCGAAGCAAGAAGTGGCCGGTTTGATTGGAACACGATCAAAAATTTTAGCAGAAAAGGCCATGAATGCGGCCTTAGAAGCTGAAACAATTGATGTGTCGCTACCAGGTCGTGGTGAACAAGTGGGCGGTTTGCATCCTGTTACACGCACATTGCAACGCATTGAGCATTATTTTCAATCTATTGGTTTTCAGGTTGCTGAAGGCCCAGAAATAGAAGATAGCACCCATAATTTCACCGCATTAAATATCCCTGAGCATCATCCCGCACGGGCGATGCATGATACCTTTTATTTTAATGCTGAAACATTACTACGTACTCACACATCTCCCGTGCAAGTACGTGTAATGGAAAAAGAAGCGCCACCTTTACGTATTATTGCACCGGGTCGTGTATATCGCTGTGATTCGGATGTTACACACACGCCAATGTTTCACCAAGTTGAAGGCTTAATGGTTGATGAAAATGTCAGCTTTACTGATTTAAAAGGTATTTTGGCTGATTTTCTACGTGCATTTTTTGAAAAAGATCTTAATGTACGTTTCCGACCGTCTTATTTCCCGTTCACAGAACCGTCGGCAGAAGCTGATATTGAATGTGTGATGTGTAATGGCGAAGGTTGCCGAGTGTGTAGCCATACTGGTTGGTTGGAAGTATTAGGTTGTGGCATGGTGCACCCTAAAGTATTTGAACATGTTGATATTGATAGTGAGAAGTATCTAGGCCTCGCGTTTGGTATGGGCGTAGAACGCCTTGCCATGTTGCGCTACGGTGTAAATGACCTGCGTCTTTTCTTTGAAAATGATCTGCGTTTTTTACGTCAATTCAATTAAGAGTATTACACACAATGAAATTTAGTGAAAAATGGTTACGAGAGTGGGTTAATCCAGATATTGACTCAGCAACACTTGCAGAACAATTAACGCAAGCTGGCTTAGAAGTCGATGCAATTGAAGCTGTTGCAGGTGATTTTACGGGCGTGGTAGTGGGGCAAGTTGTTTCTGTTGAACCTCACCCTGATGCGGATAAGTTACGCTGCTGTAAAGTCGATGTTGCAGGTGATGAGTTGTTGTCTATTGTTTGTGGTGCTGCCAATGTTAGACAAGATTTAAAAATTCCTGTTGCTGTCGTCGGCTCAGTTTTGCCGGGTAACTTCAAAATTAAAAAAGCCAAACTACGCGGTGTTGAATCTTTTGGTATGTTATGTGGTGCTAGTGAGATTGGTTTAGTCGACAACGTTAAAGGTTTGATGGAATTAGCTGATGATGCACCTGTCGGAAGCGATCTCAGAGACTATTTAGATCTTGATGATGTATCGATAGATGTTGATTTAACACCTAACCGTAGTGATTGTCTAGGTATAGCGGGTATTGCTCGTGAAGTAGGTGTATTAACCGGCTGTGATGTAACACAGTGGCCAGCAGAAGCAATTACCGAGCAATCGAAAAGAACATTTAATGTCACTGTTGACGCGACTGCGGATTGTCCACGATATATTGGTCGAGTGATAGAAAACGTCAATGTAAAGGCAGAAACACCTTTATGGATGCAAGAAAAGTTGCGTCGTAGTGGTGTGCGTAGTTTAGGCCCTATTGTCGATGTGACAAATTATGTGATGCTTGAGCTAGGTCAGCCAATGCATGCTTTTGACTTAGATAAACTAAGTGGTGACATTACTGTTCGCTTAGCAAAAACAAATGAGAAACTGACCTTATTAGATGGGCAAGAAGTTACGATTACAGACAATACGCTTGTTATCGCTGACGATGAATCTGCTTTAGCGCTTGCGGGCATTATAGGTGGTGAAACATCAAGTGTTACCGATGATACCAAAAATATATTTTTAGAAGCCGCACATTTTAACCCATTAGCTATTGCGGGTCGTGCCCGTGCTTATGGCTTGCATACAGACTCATCTCATCGCTTTGAGCGTGGCGTTGATCCTGAACTCCCGCGTGTAGCAATAGAGCGCGCTACAGCGTTATTATTAGATATTGTGGGTGGTGAAGCAGGTCTAATTACTGAAGCAGTTTCAGAATCAGATTTACCTCAGCAAAAAATTATAACTTTACGAGCTTCAAGAATTAAACGTGTATTAGGAATTGCTATAGATTCTGCACAAGTTGAAGATCAGTTAACACGTTTAGGTTTGACGGTTGTTGCCCAAGACGATGCGTGGCAAGTAACGGTACCCACTTTCCGTTTTGATTTAGCAATTGAAGTTGATTTGATTGAAGAATTAGGCCGATTGTATGGCTATGATAAATTGCCCGAAACACGACCACAAGGCACGGTTTTAACAGCTGATATTTCAGAACACACATTAGCAACACATCGATTGCAGTCTTTATTAGTTGACCGCGGTTATCAAGAAGCCATTACTTATAGTTTTGGTGATCCTACAATTCAACAGCATCTAGCTGTAGAAGGCGAACAAGCGATTGAGCTAGCGAATCCAATTTCAGCTGAGTTATCGGTTATGCGGACCTCGCTATGGCCGGGTTTAATCCAAGCGTTAGTTTATAATTTAAATAGACAGCACGATCGTATACGACTATTTGAAGTAGGTCGTAGCTTTAGTGGCACAAATGATAATGTTGAACAGCATCGTCAAATTGCAGGCGTAGTCTGCGGTAGCCGCTATGCCGAACAATGGGCAGAAAAACAGCGGCCGGTCGACTTTTTTGACATTAAAGCTGATGTTGAGGCGCTATTGGATTTAGGCGGCGAAGAAAATATACGTTTTGTTTCAGAACAACACCCAGCCCTACACCCAGGCCAATCTGCACGAATATATCAAGGTGATATTGCCATTGGCTGGGTAGGCGCATTACATCCAAAATTGAATAAACCATTAGAGTTAAGTACCAAAGCCTATGTCTTTGAATTGACATTATCATCAGTGCTTAAAGCAAAGGTACCTTCATTTGAAATGTTATCCAAATTCCCTGCAATTCGTCGGGATTTGGCCTTGTTAGTCAATACTACGGTCAGCGCAGGTGAAATTGAACATTGCCTGAATGGTGTTAGATCTGATATTCTTAAGTCAATTCAATTATTTGACGTGTATAGCGGAGCCGGAGTCGAGCTTGATAAGAAGAGCATTGCAATAGCATTTCAGTTGCAACATTCAGAGCGAACATTGACAGATGAAGAGGTTGATACAGTAATAGAAACTGTGACCGAAACCTTGAATCAACAAGTCGGTGCAATGATAAGAGCGTAAGCATACACTAGCTAAAAATAATATTTAGGGGAACACATGGCACTTACAAAAGCCGATATAACAGAACAACTTTATGATGAATTAGGCTTTAATAAGCGTGAAGCAAAAGAACTTGTAGAAATGTTTTTTGAAGAAATTCGAGGCGCATTAGAAGCAGGAGAAGCGGTTAAATTATCAGGTTTTGGTAATTTTGAACTACGCGATAAAAGTGAACGTCCAGGTAGAAACCCTAAAACGGGGGAAGAAATTCCTATTACAGCACGACGTGTAGTAACTTTCCGCCCAGGACAAAAACTAAAGGCTAGGGTGGATACATATGCTAGAAGCGAGTAATAATAACGAGTTACCAGTAATCCCAGGTAAACGCTATTTCACTATCGGTGAAGTGAGCGAGTTATGTGGCGTTAAACCGCATGTATTGCGATACTGGGAACAAGAATTTACTCAGCTAAAACCGGTAAAGCGCCGTGGCAATCGACGTTATTACCAACGCCATGATGTTGTGCTTATCCGTGAAATTCGTGGTTTGTTATATGAACAAGGCTTCACCATTGGTGGCGCACGCCATCAACTTGAAAATGAAGGCAAACCGGACGAATCAAATCAAGATAAAAAACAGCTCATTCGAGAAATGCTTTTAGAATTAGAAGAGCTTCACGCATTATTAGCATAAAATAAAAGATATCGGGGCATGGCGCAGTCTGGTAGCGCACTTGTCTGGGGGACAAGGGGTCGCAAGTTCGAATCTTGCTGTTCCGACCAATATTTTTTGGGCTGTTTCAAGCCTACATTATCAAAACTTGATATGATGAACTGCTACGAAAAACTCAATAAGAAAACACATCGATTTAAATGGTTTCATTCTAAATACCATGCGCCAGTGTGTCCTACTCCAACCATTAGAAGCCACACAATTCGATCAAGTTATAGAAACGTCTCAGGCGACACAACTTTCTGAAAATAGTATTTTATTTGAGCAAGGATCTGAATTTACCCACATCTATTTGCTTATTTCGGGCGGAATAAAATTACAACGATTGGCACCAAATGGTGATGAAAAGGTAATTGAGATTATCCGGCCGGGGCAAACTTTTGCTGAAGCGGTGCTGTTTTTTGGCGGTTTTAGATACCCTGTTTCGGCGGTGACGATTTCTTCATCTATCGTAGTAGGCATTAATGCAAAAGAATATTTAAAGCTGCTCAATACTTCTAATGAATTGTGCATCAATTTACTGGGAAATTTAAGTCAAAGACTACATTGGATGGTCAATGAGGTTGATCGATTGACCTTGCATAATGCAACCTTTCGTTTAGTGGATTATTTATTAAGCCATATCCCCGCTGATAGTTATGATCAGGTGGGTGTAAGCCTTGCCGCCCCCAAGCATGTCGTTGCTTCACGTTTATCTATAAAGCCTGAAACCTTATCAAGAACGCTAAAAGACCTCTCAAAACAAGGGTTAATAAAATTGGAAGGTTCCGAAATAGAATTGCTTAATATTGAAAAATTACGGCAGCTAATTTCACTCTAGATCCCCAAAATATGTCCTATTCGCCTCAATTGATATAGGTCAATGCTGCCTCATGTCGTCCTCTATATACTCCTCTGTGATTCTATAAAATAGGAGGAGAATGATGAGAGAAACCTTTACTAAGGGCATGGCCCGCAATATTTATTATGGGGGGGCGGTGTTTTTCTTCCTGGTACTTATTGGATTGACGGTGGATACTGTAAGAAGCCTACCAAAAACTGATAACTCCCAAAATCTAACCGAAGTGGTTGCCGCAGGTAAACGTGTTTGGGAAGTTAATAATTGTATTGGTTGCCACACCTTACTCGGCGAAGGTGCATATTTTGCTCCTGAATTAGGAAATGTATATACCCGGTTTGGTGAAAGTACTGAAGCAATTAAAGGCTGGATCATGAGTCGTCCTGTGGATGGTGTTCCTGGTCGTCGTAGCATGCCACAATTTAATCTCACAGAAGAAGAGTTGGAAGCGGTTGCTCAGTTTTTAAAATATGTTGATGGCGTTAAAACTGCCAGAGACTGGCCACCAAATATTCAAGGGTAAGGGGAAATAAGTATGAAATATGAATCACAGGGCATTGCAAAAATGTATTTTATTGCAGCCATTGGCCTATTTCTAGGTCAAATCTTATTTGGTGTGACAATGGGGTTGCAATACGTGATGGGAGATTTTTTATTCCCGGAAATTCCATTTAATGTTGCTCGAATGGTACACACTAATTTATTGATTGTTTGGTTACTATTTGGTTTTATGGGCTCAGCTTATTATCTGGTTCCAGAAGAGGCGGAGCGTGAATTGTTTGCGCCGTGGCTTGCAAAACTAATGTTTTGGATATTCTTAGTAGCAGGTGCATTAACCATTCTGGGCTATTTATTAGTGCCTTATGCGCGTTTAGCAGAGCTTACTATGAATGACTTGTTACCCACAATGGGACGGGAATTTCTTGAGCAGCCTACTATTACCAAAATAGGTATTGTTATTGTGGCATTAGCCTTTATTTTTAATATCGGCATGACGATCTTACAAGGCCGTAAAACGGTTATTAATTTAGTACTACTTACTGGCTTGGTAGGTTTGGCCGTCTTTTTCTTATTCTCTTTCTATAACCCTGACAATATCGTATTAGATAAATACTTCTGGTGGTTTGTTGTACATCTATGGGTAGAAGGCGTGTGGGAATTGATCATGGCTTCACTACTGGCTTATGTATTAATTAAAGTAACGGGTGTCGATCGTGAAGTCATTGAAAAATGGTTATATATCATTATTGCAATGGCATTGATTTCAGGTTTGATTGGTACAGGCCATCACTTCTTTTGGATTGGTACGCCGGGTTATTGGCAATGGTTGGGCTCGATCTTCTCAGCATTAGAGCCTATTCCATTCTTTATGATGACATTGTTTGCGTTTAATGTAGTGAATAAACGTCGCCGCGACCATCCTAATAAAGCCGCTGTGTTGTGGGCATTAGGAACAGCCGTAATGGCATTTTTAGGCGCGGGTGTATGGGGGTTCTTGCATACATTAGCACCTGTTAACTATTACACTCATGGCACGCAAATCACCGCGGCACATGGTCACATGGCATTCTATGGTGCTTATGTAATGGTTGTATTGACTATGATTTCATATTCAATGCCGTTAATGCGAGGCAAAAAGGCTGCGAATGAAACAGCTCAGAAGCTTGAAATTAGGGCTTTTTGGATGATGACCTTGTCAATGGTTGCGATTACTTTGTTATTGACTGGTGCAGGTATTATGCAGGTCTATCTACAACGTTATTCAGAAGATGCAATGCCCTTTATGGCGGTACAAGATGAGCTGGTAAACTTCTATTGGCTACGTGAGATAGCAGGCTTTACCTTCCTTGCTGGACTATTGTTGTATATCTATAGTTTCTTTGCGAAAGGCAGAGAAGTGGCCGATGTTGAATAGCATTCAATAAGGATAATGTTTAGATATAAATATACCGCCACTATGGCGGTATATTTTTTTGGAGAGGAGAAAAAGAATGAAAACTGACCGATCACAAATGAAAAGAGCATCCAATGCAGCATTATTTTCACTATTGAATTTAACAGTATTTCCTGTCATAAGCTTTGTGGCTTTGCTTTTTATGTATTTGAAAACCGAGCCAAATACGATAGATCGCTATTATGTTGCTTTAGGAATAAAAACAAATGTATTTGCAGGTGTTGCATTAATCGTTATGACAACATTGATGATTGTTCTAGGCGGCTTTGATTCGCCATGGACATGGGTTTTTGTTGTGTCTTACTTTGTTTTTATTCATGCCTTATTTATTTTATTTGCAACGTGGGCATTAATTAACGCGTTCATGGACAGGTGAAAGGCTTAAGAAATCTTTTCTTTCAAAGTGAATTGATTCATATCAAGGCGAGACCATGGTTGAAAAGCTAGAATATAATCATTTACTAAAATAGGTTGTTGTGATTAATACCCCCACTGAAAATGAAGCAAATCTATTACCGGGTGATTTAGCTATCTGGTTTTTCATTTTTATGGAGCTGTTGGTATTTGGTATCTTTTTTATAGCTTATGCCGTTATGCGGCTACAGAATGTAGAAATGTTTAACCAATTCCAATTGACACTTAATAAAGAAATAGGTGCTACAAATACATTGTTACTCATCACTTCTAGCTATTTTGTCGTGCGGGCAGTGCATGCTATCAGGCAAGGTGAAGTGAACCGTTGTATTCATTGGATTTATGCCGCATTGCTTGGAGGCTTGGGGTTTTTAGTACTAAAGTCAGTGGAATATTACGATAAATTCGCAGAGGGAATAACGTTAAGTACCAACACGTTTTATATGTTTTATTTATCACTGACGATGTTTCATTTTTTACATGTGATTTTAGGGATGATTATTCTGTTTGCAGTGGCACTAAAAGCAAAGCGGGGAGCCTATAGTGACCAAAACTATACGGGCGTAGAAACGGGAGCATCTTATTGGCATATGGTCGATTTGGTTTGGATTATTTTATTTCCCTTGGTGTACATAATTCGATGACTAAATACTGATGATGAAACATTATTACAACATTCATACTGTTTGGCTGTTAATGCTGTTATTAACACTCACCACCTACTCTATAGGTGAAGTAGGATATGGCGGTATCGGGGTTGTTTTATTGTTACTAATAACGGCAGCGATTAAAGGTGGCCTTATTATCCGCGATTTTATGGATCTAAAAGGTGTCTCTTTTTTGTGGCGAGCAATTATGTATGGCTGGTTGTGGATAGTGTGTCTCGGCATTTCAATAGCGTATTTTATGAGTCTTTAGAATGGAGGATGTGATGTCACACAATAAACTTGTGCTTACTGCTGAGACGGTTCCACATGTTGCGCTTGATTTTATGAATGCTACGCATTTTGAAGAGTTGGAAAGGGTCAGAACACTAGGTGAGTTGATTTCCGGCTATAAACAAAGCAAAAATGATAATGACAGACTTAGCGAAGCTCTCAATAAATGGATTGAGCATACACAGGCACACTTTGCACGTGAAAATGAGCTAATGATAGATATTCAATTCCCTATGTATCCCATGCATTCTGGTGAACATAATCGTGTATTAGAAGAAATGGAACGTATGGTAGCGTCATGGAATAAGACCTATGATATTGCCTTATTATCAGACTATGTCTTTACGGCTTGGCCGCAATGGTTTGAACAACATGTCAATTCAATGGATATGGTCACAGCACAATTTGCCGTTATGCACGGTTATGAACAGGATTAAAAATGACTAAAATAGAAACAGACATCCCTTATTACCAAGCCCAACATAATGAAGTTGAGTTATTTGAACATGCTTATAATAATCAGTTACCGCTACTGATCAAAGGGCCAACTGGCTGTGGTAAAACACGGTTTATTGAGCATATGGCCGCTAAGCTAGGCCGACCTTTATATACCATTGCTTGTCATGATGATCTCACTGCAGCAGATTTAGTGGGGCGACACTTAATTGGTGATGGTGAAACCTATTGGCATGATGGCCCGTTAACTAAGGCTGTGCGTGAAGGTGCGATTTGTTACCTTGATGAAGTAGTGGAAGCGCGTAAAGATACCACCGTGGTCTTGCATCCACTTTCAGATGATAGGCGCATGCTTCCAATAGAACGTACAGGAGAATTATTAAAAGCCCCACCCGAATTTATGTTGGTGGTGTCGTATAATCCGGGTTATCAAAACCTTTTGAAAGGCATGAAACCTTCTACACGCCAGCGTTTTATTGCTATGCGATTTGATTATCCTGATGGCGCAACTGAAACAGAAATCATTCAAAAAGAGACCGCAATTGGTGCTGATATAGCTTCACAGCTGATTGATTTAGCACAGGCGCTACGGGTATTAAAAGATCATGATCTAGAAGAGTCAGCATCGACACGATTGCTAGTTTATGCCGCGACATTGATTAAATCTGGCTGTGATCCTATTGAGGCGTGCCGTGCAGCGATCATTGAGCCGTTGAGCGACGATGAAGAAACGGTAACAGCATTAATGGAAGTCGTTCAAGCAAAATTAGGGACATAATCATGAAAATCTTTTCACCAAAAGATAATACAGCCGCATTTGCAGAAGCCTTTTTTATTGGCAATTTATTATTTGTAGGCATCTTTTATATTGCGTTATGGATCCTTTACTTTTTTCAATATAAAACGACATCGGATGTGGGTAAAAAGCATTTAAGCCAAGCACTTATTGCAAGTAGTTTGAGTACGATTATTTTCCTGTCAATTAATGTCTTTATTTTGCTAACAGAGGGCTATCAATCACTTTCGGCACTTTTCGGTCTAGAATTTTACTATATGTTGATAGTGCCCTTATTTTTAGCCGCAGGCATTATGGCTTTTAGTAAAGCGATAAAAGGTTTGGAATTTAATTATCCACTTATTGGGCAGATGTCTTAATGGCGGTCTGTAATCACTGTGGTAGCAAGGTGAAACCAGACGATACGGTTTGTCCCAGTTGTGGTATCCCCTTGCCCCCAAATCATGCTAATCAAAGGCAAAAAACATTTATTCCTTGGTTTATAGCTCTGCTTATATTTTGCTTTGTGATGATGTTTTGGTTGCCACCTAACTGGACATCGTAATTCATGCTTGAAGAACTAGTGGGATCGACATGGCATCGATTTATTACCAACAAAGCGGCTACTCATTATCCTGACGCTATTGTTCATTTAGATGATATTCGTTTAACCGCGGGTATCTTTTTTCGAGCCTTGGGCGGAGAAGGCGGTTTGCACGTTGAAAGTTCAACAGATTCCGAAGTGCATGCTAAACGTACGGTATTGCAACGTATTGCAGGAATAGGCAAACAAACACAGTATGCTTGGCGCGATGAAGAAACATTACGATTGCCAGCCAGTATTGCCTTGTTTCCAACCAAGCAGCTTAATAAAGATCTGTATTTATGGTTAACTGCCTTATCTGTTATTGATGTTAAACAAGGTGATTGGATTAGTAGAAACCAAATACGTACTAAAAAAACATTAACTATTTGGCCGGGTTTACGAAGTAGATATCAACAGCTTGTTGAAGCGCATTTACAGCAGCGTCCTGCCCCCGCTGATTTATCAGAGCGTGAAGCAAAACAAGAGCAGGCTATTCGAACGGCTTTGCTCGATTCTGAACAATCGTTGACGTTAGACTATGCCAAACGTCCGCCACAACCTGTATCGCTTTGGTTGCATCCATCGCCGCCACCGTTGGAATTTAATAATACGGCAGCGATTCACGACCCTGAGCTGCCAGAAGCTGCAAAACAAAAGAAAGATCAGAAAAAACAAAGCAAACGTAAGTCTGGTAATCGAACCGATATGCCTGAAGGCAATGATGGTTTGATGAGTTTTCGCTTGGAAAGCTTATGGAGTTGGGGTGAATACAGCAAAGTTGATCGCACCAGCACCGACGATGACGACGATGATGCCATGCAAACAGCCGAAGATATGGACAATATCACTGTCGCGCAAGACAGCGAAACGACATCGAGTAAAATAAAGCTTGATCTTGATTTGCCGGCTAATCGTTATGATGATGTTGTCTTAGGTGAGGGCATTGCTATAGATGAATGGGATTATAAAAAACAAATCCTGCAGAAAGATCATTGTCGTGTAATCCCGATGAAATCACGTGATGCTGAGGCCTGTGACTTACCACAGCGATTAAAATCTCAGGCAAGAAAAATTCGCCGGCAGTTTGAAATTTTGCGACCGCAACGACATTGGGTAAATAGACAAACTGACGGAACAGAATTAGATTTAGAAAGTTATATCAACTTCTTAAGCGATCGCAAACAGGGCCATGTCAACAGTGATACACCTGTTTATCGAGATTGTAAAAATGAAACGCGTGATCTTTCCTGCCTATTATTGGCCGATTTATCTTTATCGACAGATGCCCATATCAATAATACAGCTCGCGTAGTTGATGTGATCCGTGATGCTGTGTATCTATTTTCAGAAGCATTGAGTGTGACGGGCGATCGTTTTGCCTTACATGGTTTTTCTTCACGCAATCGAAACCACGTTCGTTTTTATAATATTAAAGGCTTTGATGAAAACTATAACGATGATGTGCGTGGTTATATTGATGCCATTCGACCGGGCTATTACACCCGAATGGGCACGGCAATCCGCCATGCCAGCGACTTATTAGAAAAAGAAACATCAGCACAGAAATTACTGCTGATTATTACCGATGGCAAACCGAACGATTTAGATAAATATGAAGGCCGCTATGGCATTGAAGATACGCGACAAGCCATACTTGAGGCGGAGAAAAAAGGCTTGCAGCCTTTCTGTGTCACTATCGATGAAAAGGCAGAAGATTATTTGCCTTATTTGTTCGGTAAAAATGCCTATATTTTAATAAAAAATGCCGCCGAGCTCCCCGCTAAACTGCCTTCACTTTATTTGCGCTTGACGCGATAGCAAGTGTGTCAAATAACATAGTTTTATGTCAAAACACGTTTTTTGTTGATTTAAGTCAAGGATAGTCTCACCGTTTGAACTCATAATCCCCCTTATGTTGTACGTGTTTTATTGTTAACTGAGAAAATAACTAGGAGAAAAACGGTGAGTAAATTAAGAAAGTTAGGATTAAGTGTAGCGATAGCTGCATCATTGGTGGCCTTATCATCCCCTTCATTTGCAGGTGAAAAAATGGATGTGGGTAGTGTAGCAAAACAGGCTCAAATTCAAGGTCTTGAGCGAGTCACGCAAACGCTGGTCGCACCTCCATTTTTACCTGAGCATAATCAGGTTGCCAAAGGTGGACCAAAAATTGTTGAAATGACCATGACTATTGTTGAAAAAGAGATGGAAATTGCACCAGATGTATTTGTGCAAGCATTAACATTTGAGGGTACAAATCCAGGCCCAATGATTGTTGCGCACGTAGGTGATTATGTTGAACTAACATTGAAAAACCCAAAAACAAACAGTATGGTTCACAATATTGACTTTCATGCTGCAACGGGTGCTTTAGGTGGCGGTGGTTTAACGCATGTAAACCCAGGTGAACAAGTTGTTCTGCGTTTTAAAGCAACAAAAGCCGGTGTATTTGTTTATCACTGTGCTCCTGGTGGTGCAATGATTCCTTATCATGTTGTTTCTGGCATGAATGGCGCTATTATGATCTTGCCTCGTGAAGGCCTTAAAGATGAAAAAGGCAATGCTGTTAGCTATGACAAAGCCTATTATGTGGGCGAGCAAGACTGGTATATCCCGAAAGATGAAAATGGTAAATATAAGCGTTATGGTTCACCTGCAGAAGCACTAGGCGACACGATGAAGGTAATGACAGGCTTAACACCTACACACCTCACATTTAACGGTAAAGTAGGTGCGTTGACAGGTGAAAATGCGATGACTGCAAAAGTGGGGGAGACGGTATTATTCCTTCATTCGCAAGCTAATCGTGATACACGCATTCATTTGATTGGTGGTCATGGTGATCTCGTTTGGACAGGTGGTTCTTTTGATGATATTCCAACAACAAATCGCGAAACATGGCAAATTGGTGGTGGTGAAGCTGCAGCTGCACTATACACATTCCAACAACCTGGCATTTATGTTTATATCAACCACAACTTAATTGAGGGTGTTATGTTAGGTGCGGCAGGACATGTCTCTGTTGAAGGTGAATGGAATAATGACTTGATGGAACAGGTTTCAAAACCAGGCCCTATCCAGTAAGGTAATGCAGATAAAATAGTGATGATATGAAAACTAGTATTCAAGCTATTTTAAGTTTCATTTTATTCTCTGTGGGAGTTGCATTGGCGGCTCCCACAGAAATAGATGAACGAAATGCCTATACAAACTCATTCAATTCAATGGCATCAAGCCTGATGAATTGGTATGGTAGCTTAATATCAGAAGAGAATAATACTTTTGAAAAAGTGAATTCAAAATGGGATCCTTATCGCGCCCAATACCCCACCAATATCACTCAAATAAAAATTGTGAGCACAAAAATGTCACAATTGGATGACGCCGAACACTATAAATTTATTGTTGAGGCGAAGATTATTGCTGACAAGCAAAGCCAAATTATCACTGAAACATTCTTTTTCAGTGTACCGTATTTAAAATCAGCTGAAATTAAAAACATAGTGCGAGATAAGCAGGAATTGGTGTCGCCCGATGGTATGGGATTTGATTCAGCTCAGTTTCAAGCACGCAAGTTTGCTTATGCATGGTTGGCTTATCTGGATGGCACACAAGGCATGGAATCAACACTTAATCTTAAACAATGGATAGATAGTGCGAGCTATTCAATCAAAATGGGTGCTATTGATGAAAAAAATAGTGTTGCAAGGACGATAGAAAAACGAAAAAACTATTTAACAGTGGGTGGCCATTTATTACATTCGCTAAAAGTGGAAAAAGTAGAGAATAAAACCAATACCTATGTATTGGACTTGATCGTTGAGTGGAAAGGCGAGAACCCGTCAGGTAAGCCCGTATTGGCAAAGATCCACCAACAAATTGAGTATCAAATAACGAACAAACTATGGCATGTGATTTCAATTAAAGAAACACATTTATTACCAGATATTGCGCCTTGGATGGGGTTTTTATGTTGAAGCATCTTAATACAATAATTTGTATCTTATCTTTAAGTTTTTTTTCTTGTCATTTATTTGCAGAAACAGAACTATCTATGCCGATATTAAGCGGTGTTGGCGGTGATTTCACTGCCGTCGATGGCGATGGAAAAACAATTGAATTTAGTGATTATAGAGGCAAGGTGGTGGTGATGGCCTTTGGTTATACAAATTGTGCTGATATTTGCCCCTTTACACTGGGTTATTTAAAAACCTTATATAGTAAATTATCGTTAGAGGAGCAACAAAATACACGCATAATATTTGTAACAGTTGATCCTGAATATGACACACCAGGGCATCTAAAAGCATTTATGGCGCATTTTAATGATAACTTTATTGGTCTATCTGGCACGCGTGAACAAATTGATTATATCGTGTCACTTTATCAGGCTGAATATAGCAATCTTTCAACAACAACAGTGCTCACTGACTATGTGCGAAGGGTGAACCCTAAAGAGGGTGTCGATAAAAAAGAAGATACAACATCGCTTTATACACACAGTGTAGCGCTCTATTTAATCGATAAAGAAGGGTTTACACGAAGTTTAGAATATACCGGCACACCGAAAGATGAATTTGTTCAGAAAATAAGAGTACTAATCGATGAATAGTTTAAAAATATACATTAATCCGATATGGATGTTTCTACTTTTATTTGTCTTCATCAGTAACAGTTATGCAGAGGATAAACCCAATATTCAATTTGAGGATTTCTGGATTGTATCGCCACCTGAAGTTGCTCGTAGCGCCGCTGGTTATGGCATTATCAGAAACACCGGCAATGAAGCGGATACGCTAACCCATATCTGCACGGAAAGTGCTTCTGTAATGCTACATAAAACAGAAATAGAATCAGGAATGGCTAAGATGATTCATCTGAAAAATATTGTTATTGAGCCAAACTCTGAGCTAGTATTAAAGCCGATGTCATTTCATTTAATGTTTATGGATCTTTCAGATGATTTCTTTAAAGAAAATGCCGAGATAACCCTTTATCTAGAATTTGAGAAATCAGGTCGATTTGAAATTAAATTACCGGTTCGCTCTAGTTGGGATTAAAAAAATACCCCATGAGTAGAGAGAGACTCATGGGGCATTGATTGTGATAAACTAAAAATTAAAGCCCGCTGTAGTATGCCGCAAGGTTATTAATATCGTCATCAGATAAACCAGCCGCCATGCCTGCCATTGTTGGATCTTTACGGCTACCATCTTTAAAGGCTTTAAGTTGTTTTACTAAATAACCTGCTTTTTGACCTTTAAGATTAGGCCACATATCAGTAGCACTAGTGCCATCAGCACCATGACATGCTGCACAAACCATTGCTTTAGCTTTGCCAGCCGCCGCATCGCCAGCAGCCATTGTGTTGGCACTTAACACTAATAAGCTTGCAGTCAGTAAAAGAGTCGTTTTTTTGATCATTGTTGTTCTCCGATTTCAAATAAAATACCGCTAGACTATATCACTGAACTCATCATTTTCACTTGACTTGAGTCAAGTCAGAAGTAAATAGCTAGCGGAAATTTACCTTAGTTTTTTTGAGGTTTATTGATGAGATAAATATGAAGAATACTAAGAAACCAAGTGATAACCATTACAGTAAATGCATTATTGAGTAAGGCGGTATCATGCTGTGAAACTAAGCTTAATAGTGCTGAAAAATCGGGTGTTTGCCCGCCACTTTGTACTCGCTCAATAATTTGATTAGCAATTCTAAATATATTGGCAAGAATAAAATAAAGTCCAATGGTGGTCACGATTATAAAGCCAGCGCCTAGGTAATAACGCTTGAGTAATAGTTGCCCTGCACCGGGGTAGACAAATGCAGACAGTAATAATGCTTTAGTTGATTTTGTCATCAATAATCTCGCTGTGGAATAAGGTTTCTAAGGTTGCCCAATGATCTTTAGTAGCATAAAACATTCCGGGTCTACTGATAAAACCCCGAAATTTTCGCCAAATTTTGGGTTTACGTAGATAGTGCTGAATGCGGCTATGAAGCCATACTTCGTCGAACCCTGCCCATTCTCCAGCAATAACAAGTAAGTTTTGATAAACAACAGGAGCCACCTCATGTTGATAAATATCTTTTAACTCTGACAGTGAATAACCACTTTGTTGCATTTCGAGTGCAATATAATTGAGAGTGTCTGGCTGTATTTCAGTATCGAGCCATAGTTCTGAAAAGTCAGTCCACAGTGGTTTTCTTTTTTCGAGATCAACAGCCGTAAATTTCATTATTCAAAGTAGTTACTGTAATTGTTTAGATAATATTTAACTTTTTCAGCAGATTCAATACAACCTGTTTCTGTTAATTCACTTAGAGCAGGGATGTAGCCAGTAAGGAAGATATGCAATTGGTCATGTTCAGCATCAACCATGGTACAACCCTGAATTAGACTCTCAAGTTGTAATGTAAGCTCACCTCCAAGTGTTTGTAGCTCTTCAGTCGTTGAGGAGCTGATGTCAAGTGATGTAATGTCGGTTTTCATTGCCGCTAAAATTGAGCGAGTATGCTCATCCATTTGCCATTTTTTACCATTGTTGAGCATCATGTCAGCAATTTTAGCAGTGTCTAGTTCAATTGTTTCAGGTGTAGCATGTTGCTGATATTCATCTGATGTTACTTCCTCATTATTATCAGCACAAGATATAAGGAAAAGTGACATTATTAGAATGGCAAATAGAGAGAAGAACGATTTCATTATAATTCCTTGGTTTATTTTGCTAAATCATCTAGTAGTTTATTTAATGCTAACAAGCGACTATCAGCATCAGGCATATCACCAGTAAAGCGTAATTTGTCCTGACCATCAAGTTTGTATTTAGCTGCTTGTGATTGAATAAGCTGAATAATAGTCATCGGATCGATATTTGGCTCTTTTTCAAAGATAATTCGGCCACCTTGATCGTAAACATCAATTTTACGAATGCCCAAAGCTTTTGCTTTAAATCGCAGTTCATGAATAGCAAACAAAGTTTGAATTTGTTCAGGTAATAAGCCAAAACGATCTATCATTTCTACCTGTAATTCACGTAAAGTCTCATTATCTTTGGCGGCTGAAATACGTTTGTATAAGACAAGGCGGCTATGTACATCAGGCAAATAATCACTCGGTATTAAAGCGGGTACATGCAGATCAATTTCAATAAATTGGCGATCAAGCCCGTCTACACTTGGATCCTTACCTGATTTCAAAGCAGTAACAGCACGCTCTAATAATTCATTATAAAGCCCAAAGCCAATCTCTTGCATTTGTCCGCTTTGCTCATCACCGAGCAACTCACCGGCACCACGAATCTCCATATCATGTGTAGCCAGGGTGAAACCTGCACCGAGATCTTCTATCGATTCAATAGCTTCTAGACGTTTTATGGCATCTTTAGTCATTGATTTTTCAGGGGGTACAATTAAATAAGCATAAGCACGGTGATGTGAGCGACCGACACGACCACGTATTTGATAAAGCTGGGCTAAACCTAATTTGTCAGCGCGATCAATAAAAATGGTATTGGCCGATGGAATATCAATACCGGTTTCAATAATGGTGGTGCAAACTAGCACATTAAAACGTTGGTGATAAAAGTCTAGCATCATATGTTCAAGTTCACGTTCACGCATTTGGCCATGAGCAACACCGACCTTGGCTTCAGGTAAGAGTAATTCAAGCTCACGTGCAATGCGCTCAATATCATCCACTTTATTGTGTAGAAAATAGACTTGTCCGCCACGCTTGATTTCACGCAATATGCCTTCGCGAATAGTGTCATTATCCCATTGCTGTACAAAGGTTTTAATCGCTAATCGTCGTGCTGGTGGGGTGGCAATAATGGATAAATCGCGAATACCAGAAATTGACATATTTAAGGTACGTGGGATCGGGGTAGCAGTTAAGGTGAGCACATCAATTTCAGCGCGGTATTTTTTGATTTTTTCTTTTTGGCTGACCCCAAAACGATGTTCTTCGTCTAAAATAAATAAACCTAGACGTTTAGGGTTGATATCTTGTTGAATGAGCTTATGCGTACCAATAATAATATCGGCCTTGCCCTCCGTCATTGCTTCTTTGACTTGATCGAGTTGTTTCTTTGATTGAAAACGCGACATCACTTCAATATGAACCGGCCAATCAGCAAAACGATCTTTAAAATTTTCATAATGTTGTTTGGCGAGCAGGGTCGTTGGCACTAAAATCATTACTTGCTTGCCAGATTGCGTAGCCAAAAAGGCGGCACGCATAGCGACTTCAGTTTTGCCAAAACCAACATCACCACAAATAAGACGATCCATTGGTATGTCAGATGTCATATCTTTTAGCACATCATCTATTGCATCTTGTTGATCAGGCGTGGTTTCAAATGGAAACTGTGATGCAAATACAGCATAGCTGTCATCGGGTTTATCAAGTGGTGTTTTTTTATGGGCAGCACGTTGGGCATAAAGATCGAGCAATTCAGCCGCAATATCGCGTACTTTTTCGGCGGCCTTACGGCGCGCTTTTTCCCATTGGCCGGAGCCTAAGCGATGCAAAGGGGCTAACTCAGGAGCAGCACCAGAATAACGGCTAATTAAGTCTAAAGCGGCAACAGGCACGTATAATTTATCGCCTTTAGCGTATTCAAGCGTGACGTATTCAGTGACTATATCGCCAACATCTAATGTTTGTAGCCCTAAGTAGCGACCGACACCGTGATCTTCATGTACCACGGCATCACCAATTGTAAGTTCGGCAAGGTTTTTAATAACCGCATCGGCATCACGTTTTTTACGACTACGGCGACGACGTTGCATCACCTGCTGACCAAATAATTGCGGCTCAGCAATAATGGCAATATTAGCGTCTTGTAAAATGAGCCCTTGTTCTAGGGGAGCAACCGTAATACCTAAAGGCGTATCGTCATCTAAAAAAGCATCCCAATTGTCATAAACTTTAGGTGATATTGCATTATCACTTAATAATTCAAGCAATGTTTCGCGTCGGCCTGCAGTTTCAGCTGCAAAGAGAATACGACCGTCAAAGTTATCAATAAAGCGTGTCAATGCCTCACAGGTTTTATCGTGTTGAGCATTTAACGTTAGCTGTGGTGGGATGGTGGTGGCGTAATTATAACTGCCCGCGGCACTATCTAACTCAAATGATTGCGCATGGATACGACGGTATTGTTTGAACCGGGAAAATAACTGATCAACAGGAAAGAACACCTCATTGGCTGGTAGCAAAGGGCGTTCAGGATCAACTTGATGTTGTTGAAAGCGTTGCTCAATTTCTTGCCAAAAGTCACTCGCCGCCTGATGTGGGTCATTAATATTTATCAGCAGAGTGGAGTCGGGCAAATAATCCATCAAACTACTGGTTTGTTCAAAAAATAATGGCAGGTAATATTCAATGCCGCCAGGCATATTGCCGGCAGTCACTTCACGATAAATCAAGCTTTTTTGCGGATCACCTTCAAAATGTTGCCGAAACTGCTGGCGAAATAATTGAATACTGTCATCGGTGGTGGGAAATTCACGTGCGGGTAACATTTGAATAACATCAAGCGTTTCAATCGAACGCTGCGTGTCAGGATCAAAGGTGCGTAAGGTGTCAATTTCATCATCAAACAAATCAATCCGAAATGGTAACTTACTGCCCATTGGATACAGATCAATAATAGCACCGCGTACAGCAAACTCACCATGTTCCATTACCTGTGAAACATAACGATAGCCTGCTTTTTCTAATCGAGTCCGCCATTGTTCAATATCAAACAGATCACCTGTTGATAATTTGAGTGTATTACCTTCTAGAAAAGCACGAGGTGCTAGTCGGTGCATCAAGGTAGCAATAGGTACAAATAGCAAACCACGTTCAAAATTAGGTAATTGATGTAAGGTTTCTAATCGTTCAGAAATAATATCTTGATGCGGCGAGAAGCTATCGTAAGGCAATGTTTCCCAATCGGGGAAATGCATAATGGGCAATGCATGCTCGCCCATATAAAATTGAGTTTCAATTTCTAAGCGATGTGCGGCGGCTGTATCATCAGTTAATACAAGAACAGGCCCATCATGCTGTTGTGCTGCTTGAGCCAATAATAAACCCTGCGCACTACCATATAGCTGACCAGCACGAAATAGCTGACTATTTTTAGTAGGGATCTTGAGCGGTAGTGAAGCAAATTTGGTGGGAGAGGGCATAACACCTAAACTATTAATATATCGATAAGTTTATATTTTCCCATAAACAGCC
>JALSLH010000092.1 GCA_026988435.1 Methylophaga sp. | reverse complement strand
CCAAAAGAGTTGACGCGATGCTTGATTAAGTGCTGCCATTTGAAATCCCCATAACTAATTTAATAGGGGGCAGTCTGGCATTTATCTTGATTTATGGGAATTACGTCGAGAATTAGGCGCTTACATTATTAACACAACGCTGTAACTCAAGAGCACTTAAATCTAACGAAAACACTCTGTTGTAACGCCTTAGACTTACTACGATTACCTTCAACCACAATGGTTTGTGGAACAATAATTCCTGCAGGAAACAAGAGATATAGTCAAATCTGATGTTTAAGCCTAGGCTGGTATTCTATCTTCATTCTCCATCTGTTCTAATTCTTGTTTCTCTCCATCAGTAAATTTCACACCCTCTATTTCATCAGCCAGAAGCTTAAAGCCTCTAATCCTCTTCCAGCGATTTTCAACACTTTGCGTCAACTTGAAGACCATGGACAAAATGCTGGCTCGAGAAGCGGCATTTCTGGATTTAACCGTCCGTAACCTCACCGTTGCAAAGGTGGACTCTATCGGGTTACTGGTTCGAATATGTTGCCAATGAATGGCCGAAAAATCATAAAAAGCAAGCATCTGTTCCTTATCTTTAACCAAACATTTCATTGCTCCGGGGTATTTGTCGCCTCCTTATACAGGCTTTTCTTTCTATATTTGGGTATCCAGACGATATGATACTTACATTCCCATTTAGTATGATTTAAACTATTTTCTGTATTCATCGTTTGTTTCCTTATCTTTTGAACTTTCGGCGGTTCACAGATAGGGAGACTCACGATGATTCCCGTAATTGTCAAACTTTATGAGTCCCCCAGCAGAACAGGGGGTTTACTTATTAGAAATTAAAAACCTTATTGATCCCTTTTAAAATAAACCGATATTACACAGATGACTGGAGAACTTATAAACGAAATTTAGAGACTAATGAGCATGAAATAGGCAAACAAAACACTCAAAAAATTTAACAATAGAACATGAATTAAACGTTTAACTCGGCGAACAATTTTTTTCAAAAACAGAAAAGATGCACGATGTTGTCATTGGACTGCTAATCAATAAAGTTAAATTTGTTCTAGATATTCACGCTTAATAACAGATTTCACCCACTACCCAATTTTTCTACTGTAATTGCTATTTTATGCTCTCAACATCAGGCACAACATTACCTATCAGCCAATCGCCTTGCAACTCAGCCTCGGCAATGTTTTTCACCTATCAATAACTTAAATTCACATTTTTTCAATGCTTACCCTACCAATCAATAATAGACACCGAAATGTGTCAAGCATGTATTTTTAGTACCCTATCACAAGCAAACACATATAAATAAAAACGATAACTACGGTATAATTAAATACATTTTAACCCTATAACACCTGAAAGCTTTATGGATTATTTATTCACCAATACCCCTTTAGAATCGTTAGAAACCGAATGCCTTATTATTGCTGTATACGAAGATAAGCAACTTAGCAGCGCTGCTAATCAATTAGATAAACTCACTAATGGCTTAATCACAAGCGTTGTTGGCCGTGGCGATATTAAAGGGAAAGTCGAAGATACGTTGTTAATTAATTATTTACCTCATGCCAATATTAAACGCGCTTTGTTGGTTGGCTTAGGCAAAGCAGATAAATTAACCGCTAAAGATTACCGCAAAGCCCTAACGGCCACTGCAAATACATTAAAAACCACGCAATTCAGCAATGCGGTCTGTTGTTTAGCACAAAATGATGTACAAGATCAAAACAGTACATGGAAAGCGCGCCAAATTATTGAAGCGACTGATGCAGTTTTCTATCAGTTTAATGCATGTAAAAGCAAACCGGCCGATAAGCACACGTTAACACAATTTAGTTTACATGCCCTTGCTGAAACGACTGAAATTCAAATCGGTATCGCACAAGGTCAAGCCATTGCCCAAGGTGTTGCTTTAGCAAAACACGTCTCTGATTTACCTGGCAACTATTGCACGCCGACTTATCTTGCTGAACAAGCTGTTGCAATCGCAAACAAACATGAAAAACTAAACGCGCATATTTTAGAAGAAGCTGATATGCAAGAACTGGGCATGGGCTCTTTCTTATCAGTTAGTCGTGGTAGCCGCCAGCCTGCTAAGTTAATTACCTTAGAATATAAAGGGGCTGCAAAAGATGTAAAACCGATTGTTTTTGTCGGCAAAGGCTTAACTTTTGATGCTGGTGGTATTTCATTAAAGCCAGGTGCGGGCATGGATGAGATGAAATATGATATGTGTGGTAGTGCCGCTGTTTTAGGTGCATTACAAGCCGCAGCAGAATTACAGTTACCGTTAAATATCGTCGGTATTATTCCTTCCTCAGAAAACATGCCGGATGGCGATGCTAATAAGCCAGGTGATATTGTTACTAGCATGGCGGGATTGACCATCGAAATCCTAAATACTGATGCAGAAGGTCGATTGCTCCTTTGTGATGCCCTAACTTATGCAAAAAAATATAACCCAGATGTTGTCATTGATATGGCCACCTTAACCGGCGCTTGTTTAGTTGCATTAGGTCGTGTACCGAGTGGCTTGTTAGGCAATGATGACAAGCTGTGTAACGATTTATTTAATGCCAGTGAATCTTCACTCGATAGCGTATGGCGTTTACCACTTTGGGACGAATACCAAGACCAATTAAAGTCTAATTTTGCTGATATTGCTAATATTGGCGGGCGTGATGCAGGAACGATTACTGCAGCGTGTTTTCTATCACGTTTTACTAAAGACTATCAGTGGGCGCATTTAGATATCGCTGGTACGGCTTGGAAATCGGGCGATGCTAAAGGCGCAACCGGTCGTCCAGTACCGTTATTAGTGCAATACTTATTAAACCGTGTAAATGCTGCCTAAGGTTAACTTCTATGTTTTGTCGTCCCAATCCGAACAGGGGCGACAACTGTTTGCTTGTAAATTAGCCGAAAAAGCATTTCGTCTCGGCTTTAAAGCCTATATCTTGACTGATACACGACAACAAGCAGAACAAGTAGATAGCTTACTCTGGACTTTTCGTGCTCACAGCTTTGTACCTCACGAAATTTACCTGAAGGACTTACCCAGCCTTATGAATGCCGTTATAATTGGCACTCAACAAGCACCTGAAGCTTGGCAGCATACCCTGATTAATTTATCGACTCATTGTCCGGAACAGATTCACCAATCAGAACAGATTTTTGAACTGTTAGATAATGATGAAACACATAAACAAGCCGGTCGCAAACGCTATCGTTTGTACCAACAACAAGGTATAGCACCGAATACGCATAAAATGTAACGTAAATGTCGTAGATTGGATTAGATTATCTAGCGAAGCGTAAATAATGTTATCCGACACTGTTTATAAAATAGGCTATTGTCGGAAACTTTTTATTGCTCCACACTAAAAGTCTAATCCAACCTACATAACCCCTTACAACCCTATTTAAAAGTTGCACTCATGGATAAAACATACACCCCCAATGACATCGAACAACGCTGGTATAACACTTGGGAAGAGAAAGGTTATTTCTCTGCTAAACAAGAGGGCGAATCATTCTGCATTATGATTCCACCACCGAATGTCACGGGTAGTTTGCATATGGGGCATGCTTTTCAAGATACGATTATGGATGCCCTTACCCGCTACCACCGTATGAAGGGGAATAGCACGTTATGGCAACCCGGCACGGATCATGCCGGTATTGCTACACAAATGGTCGTTGAGCGCTTAATTAATAAAGAAGGTAAAACGCGCCACGATTATGGTCGTGAAGCATTTATTAAACGTATTTGGGAGTGGAAAGAAGAATCTGGCGGCACGATCACCAAACAATTACGCCGTATGGGGGCATCTTTAGATTGGGAACGTGAACGCTTTACCATGGATGAGGGGCTTTCTGATGCTGTTAAAGAAGTGTTTGTCACCCTCCACGAAGAAGGGTTAATTTATCGCGGTAAACGCTTAGTTAACTGGGACCCTGTTTTACACACAGCTGTTTCAGATTTAGAAGTGTTATCCGAAGAAGAAAATGGTTATATGTGGCATATGCGTTATCCGCTGGCCAATGGCGAAGGCCATTTGATTGTTGCCACTACGCGCCCAGAAACTATGCTGGGCGATGCCGCCGTTGCTATTCATCCTGCCGATGAGCGTTATCAACATTTACTCGGTCAGTTTATTAAACTACCCTTATCTGGTCGCTTGATCCCGATTATTGCCGATGAATATGTTGATCCAGAATTCGGTACCGGTTGTGTAAAAATTACGCCTGCACATGATTTTAACGATTACGATGTTTGGTCGCGGCACAAAGAAATGAGCGCCATTCAAGACCAAGCTCACGGTGGTTTAATTAACCTGTTTACTATGGATGCTGTTATTCGCGCTAATGAAGCTGAGGAGGGCGATTTAATTCCTGCTGCTTATATCGGTTTAGATCGCGTTGCTGCACGTAAACAAATTGTTGCTGATTTAGAGGTTTTAGGCTTATTAGAAAAAACTGAAGATCATAAGTTAATGGTGCCCCGTGGTGATCGCTCCGGTAGCATTATTGAGCCTTTATTAACCGATCAATGGTATGTCAAAGTTGCACCTTTAGCTGAACCTGCAATTGAAGCCGTAAAAAGCGGCGAAATTCAATTTGTACCCGATAACTGGAAAAACACCTATTACGACTGGATGAATAATATCCAAGACTGGTGTATTTCACGTCAAATCTGGTGGGGACATCGAATCCCAGCTTGGTATGATGAGCAAGATAATATTTATGTCGGTCGCTCAGAAGCTGAAGTACGCGAAAAACATAATCTAGCCGCTGATTATCCTTTGCGCCAAGATGAAGATGTTTTAGATACCTGGTTCTCCTCTGCCTTATGGCCTTTCTCTACTCTAGGCTGGCCAGAAAAAACACCTGAATTAGCTCAACATTATCCAACTAGCGTTTTAGTCACTGGTTTTGATATTATTTTCTTTTGGGTGGCTCGCATGATTATGATGGGGCAAAAATTCATGGGTGAAGTACCGTTTAAGAAGGTTTACATTCATGGCCTGGTGCGCGATGCTCAAGGTCAAAAAATGTCTAAATCAAAAGGAAATGTCTTAGATCCGATTGATTTGATTGATGGTATTAGCCTAGAAGATTTAGTCGCTAAACGCACAGGTGGCATGATGCAGCCACATTTAGCCGAAAAAATCGAAAAAGCGACACGCAAAGAATTTCCAGAAGGTATTCCTTCTTATGGAACAGATGCGCTACGTTTTACTTTTGCCTCATTAGCCTCAACAGGCCGTGATATTCGTTTAGACAGTGATCGCTTATATGGCTACCGTAATTTCTGTAATAAATTATGGAATGCGGCGCGCTTTGTTCTAATGAACACTGAAGAACAGGATTGTGGTATCAACGGTGGTGAACTTAAATACAGCGAAGCAGATAAGTGGATTGTGTCGC
>JALSLH010000091.1 GCA_026988435.1 Methylophaga sp. | reverse complement strand
TAATTAAGGAAATATTCCTTTTGTCCGTTACATTCGTTGATATCACAGTTTAAAGAGACGTTAACATGCCTAATCCATCTTCATTTCCACCAGTATATGATGATGAAGCACAAAAAGCTTCAGAGAATCTTAGGCATGCCTTACCGCTATTAAACAAACATAAAACACCTGTTAATCCTGTTAATTATGCTGTTTGGTATGAATATGTATCTGGGGATAATCAAGAGTTAGCAAACGTTATTGACAATCGCTTATCTAAAAATGAGCCGATCACAGCCGAAGTAACTCAAAGCCTCTATGAAAAATATGTACTTATGGGAATGCCTGAACGATTAGAAAAAACAAGTACCGGTCTAAAAGTTGTTGTTGATAATACACTTGAGAATATTACTAAAACAGAATCAACAACAGACAATATGCTTTTGAATCTAAGCAATTCTCAGCAAGCATTAGAAAACTGCAACTCTACGGAAGAATTAAAAAATCTAATTGGCAATATTATGACTAATACGCAGGCTTTGGCAGAGTCTGGGAGCGAATTAAAACAAGACTTAGTTCAATCATCAGAAGAAATTTCTGCTCTTAAAAAAGAATTAGAAGCCGTTAAAAAATTAGCCGAAACTGATGCGCTTACTGGTTTATTAAACCGAGGGGCATTCAATAAGGAACTCACTGATCTATGTCGCCAAACAGCGGTTGAAGCCGCATTAGTCATGTTTGACTTGGACCATTTCAAAAACTTAAATGATTCTTTTGGCCACTTATTGGGCGACAAAGTTATTCAGTTTTTTGCCTCTTTACTGCAAAAGCATGCAGGTGAAGATCATCTTGCCATCCGTTATGGCGGTGAAGAAATGGCCATGATTATGCTTGATATCAATCAACGTGACGCGCTTAAAATAGCGGATGCTGTTCGTGTCAGTTTTGCCAATAGCCGCCTTAAAAAGAAAGGCAGTGAAAACTCTATCGGCCAAGTAACTGTTTCGGTAGGCTTAACAATGCTCCGAAGTACCGATAGCCCTCAAGATCTAATCGAGCGTGCTGATGGTGCGCTTTATTTATCTAAAGAAAATGGCCGCAATCGTATTAGTGTGCGTTAGCCTGTAAATGTGCCACACGTAATGTTGCCGGCGGGTGTGAGTCATAAATAGCTGACACCAAAGGATCAGGCGTCAATGTGCTCGCATTTTCCTGATACAAAGCAACCAGCGCTTGAATAAGGTGATCGGCGCTGGAGACTGATGCCGCATAATCATCTGCTTCAAATTCATATTTGCGTGACATTGCTGTCATCATAGGATGTAAAAAGAAGCTAAAGACCGGAATCACCAACATAAATAACAGCAATGCCATCGCGCTACTTTGTGTGCTTACGCCTAAACCCGTAAAGAACCATGCTTCTGCCGATGCCCAACCTAATACGGCCAAACCAACCAAGCTCAATAGTGCCATTACGACCATATTTTTTATTACATGCTTGCGGCGGAAATGGCCTAATTCATGGGCTAAAACAGCTTCAATTTGGTCTTCATCCAAAGTGTTTAATAATGTATCAAAAAATACGATACGTTTATTATTGCCTAGCCCTGTGAAGTAAGCATTACCATGACCACTACGGCGTGAGCCATCCATGATATAAATACCTTGGCTTTTAAAACCGCAACGTGACAATAGACTTTCTACTCGCGCTTTTAATTGTTCATCTTCGAGCGGCGTAAATTTATTAAAGATAGGCGCTATAAATGCAGGATAAGCCCACATCATTACAATGGTGAAGCCTATCCATGCCGCCCATAAATATAACCACCAATATTCACCAGTGCTTTCCATTAACCATAATGCAGCCCAAATTAATGGTGCGCCAATGATGATCATCAATAATGTTTGTTTTACCGTGTCAGATAAATAAAGTGCGGGGGTATTTTTGTTAAAGCCAAACTTATCTTCTAATACAAACGTTTTATACCAATCAAGCGGCATTTCTAATAGTGAGCTGATAACAAAAAAACTTAGCATGAAGACTATGCCCGTCACCGTTGGCGACCAGCCAAACCCCTGCCATAAATTGACCAAATATTCCAAGCCGCCACCTAGCGTCCAAACAAGTAGAAACACCATTCCTACAACCGTAGCAATTCGGTTTAAACGCCCTTTAGCTACAGTGTAATCTGCCGCTTTTTGGTGAGATGCTAATGTCACTTCTTCGCTAAAGGCCTCGGGCACATTATCGCGATGATTTTGCACATAATTACTTTGGCGTAAAGATAACCATAATTCAATAGCAATCATCACACACAATGTCGCCAAAAATACCCATGTAAATTCATTCATTTATTTATTCCAAAATTAATACTTTGTCACGAAACTGTGGTGGTTACCGCTTTCTATGCAGATAAGCCTTTGATACAATCAAAGGCTATTAAGTTCACCAACAAATATAAAGTAGCCCCTAAATGACCAAAAGCAAAAAAAACCTGATCTGGATTGATCTTGAAATGACCGGTCTCGATACCGTTAATGACCAGATCATTGAAATTGCGACTATTGTAACCGATGGTGATTTAAATGTTCTAGCCGAAGGTCCCATTATAGCAATCCACCAAACTGATGCCACCCTTGAGGCGATGGATGAATGGAATACGCGTCAACATGGCGGTTCAGGTTTAGTAGAGCGTATTCGCAACAGCACGACGACTGAAGCGGAGGCTGAACAGCAAACCATCGACTTCTTAAAAGAATACGTCCCCGCAGGTGTATCGCCAATGTGCGGCAATAGTATTTGCCAAGATCGCCGTTTTATGGCGCGCATTATGCCTGAATTAGAGGCTTATTTTCACTATCGTAATCTCGATGTTAGCTCTTTAAAAGAATTGGCTCGACGTTGGGCGCCTAAAGTCGAAAAGAGCTTTAAGAAACATTCATCTCATTTAGCAATGGACGATGTTAAAGATTCGATTCGCGAGCTTCAACATTATCGTGAGCATTTTATTAAGCTGCCTTAATTTAAGGAATCTCTGAACAAATCATGATTGTTTTATGCTGATGCCTTATTCTTTATTTAAAAAAGTTGGGCTTTTTCTCTGTTTCTTGCTGTGTTCAAGTTTTTTACCTATCGCATATGCCCAAACACCATTCCTTGGTCAAGAAAGTTTAAGCATTCTAACAGTCTACAGTCGTGCCGATATTTTATGGTTAAGTTTATACGCTGGTGCATTACTCGCTCTACTGAGCTATAACTTTTTATTATTTATAACGCTTCGTACGATTAGTTATCTCTATTTCGCCTTACTTGTTGGTGCAATATTACTTGCGTATGGTGCTTTCAATGGACTCTGGTTTGCCACTTTGTGGTCTAATTCGTTACAGTGGCATGAGCTGTCATTACCTATCGGCTTGATACTCGCCGGTCTATTCTCAATACAATTTTCACGTTCATTTTTAACCACCTCTTCACGCTACCCGAAGCTCGATAAGTTTTTCTTCCGTCTCAGCTTAACGTTTGGCTTGGCATTGGTCGCTACTCCATTTGCACCTTTAATTTATATCTCTTTCACCACAACCATACTTATCATTATTTTATGCTTTTCGATGCTCATAGCCAGTATAAAAACCAGCTTGCAAGGTAATCGTGCATCTCAAATACATATGGCGGCATGGCTTACCCTCCTCCTTGGCATTGGCTTATCACTAGCGCACCAGCTTGGCTGGCTTTCTAATCAATTGCTTGCAGATTATATCCTGTCTTTGAGCACCCTCTTTTTTGTTCTGTTGCTGTCTTTGGCTTTAGCTTATCGCATTATTATGACCCGCAGCCAAACGGCCAAATTTCATCAACAAGTCATTGCTAACAGTAATGCAAAGGTAGCTGAACAAGTAAAAGAACAGACGGCAGAACTCTCTGAGCTCAATCAACAACTTCGCCAACAAGAAGGCGTGCTTAAAAAATTAGCATTTTATGATGGGCTTACTGGCTTAGCGAATCGCGTGTTTATTCAAGAACAGCTAAAACAATTATTAATCCAATCTAAACGAAATAAAACTAAAGTCTCGGTACTGTTTCTTGATCTGGATGATTTCAAACCGATAAACGATGAGCATAATCACAAAGTGGGCGACGAAGTATTAAAAATTATTGCTGATCGGTTACAAGCTACATTACGTGACAGCGATGTGGTTGGCCGTTTAGGCTGCGATAAGTTTCTTGTTCTTCTAGAATCAACACGCGAAGATAATCATGCACCCCAACAAGTGGTGAACAAAATTAAAAAAGCTATTTCGCAGCCCATATCTATGGATTGGTTTATCCTACATATCTCCACCAGCATAGGCATGGCACATTACCCAAATGACGGCGATGATGTTGCATCACTTATTTCTGCGGCAGATTTGGCAATGCAAAATAAGAAAGCGGACAAGAAGGCTAAGTCCCAATAATTCCGCCATCGTCTTTAGTAATCATGACTGTAGCTGATCGCGGCCTACCTTCTTTTTGATGATCAGGCCAATTGCTGGCTGCATTGGGGTTTGATGGTGACTTTTCTATGCCTCGCTCCCCCATAACCGACGGCACTTCTTCACCCGGATGTTGAATATTAACCCACATTGTTTTCAAGTCAGGCGTCATCACTACTCCCGTCACTTCACAAGCGATAGGTCCCGTTAAAAAGCGTCGTGTTTCACCGCTAGTCGGATCAACAGCTAACATTTGATTATTACCAAACTGTGCAAACTTATCTGTGTTTAATTTGCTAGAACTAATATCTGTTTGCACCCATAACACGCCACGGCTATCAATCATTAAGCCGTCTGGGTTGGCATAAATATCACCGTTCACCGTTGCTCCACTCTCAGCATCGCCTGCTAAGGCAAATACTTCCCAGTCAAACTTGATACTAGCGGCATCATCTTCTGTTAACCTCATAATGTGGCCAAATTGGTTATTATTTCGTGGGTTCGCCGCGTCATAATCAGGCTTACCTTTATCTCCGCGTTTAGAATTATTGGTCATAGAGACAAAAATATCACCTGTATCAGGGTGAACCGTAATCCACTCAGGTCTATCCATGGGTGTCGCACCAACCACTTCTGCCGCCATTCGAGCGTGGACTAAAATATCGGCTTGGCTTTCAAAACCACTTTTTTCTGACAATCCATTTTGTCCAAAGATAAGAGGTAGCCAAACGCCATTACCGTTACCATCAAAACGAGCGACGTATAAAATTCCGCTGTCTAACAAAGTGCCATGGTGAGCACCTTGTGTGCCATCCCAAGGTTGTGCTGTGATAAATTTATAGACATATTCAAATTTAGTATCATCACCCGAATAAAATGCAACTCGACCCTCTTTTGCTATTTTATGCGCCACATTTTCATGGGCAAACCGCCCCATTGCTGTACGCTTTACTGGCTGACTGTTTGGATTTAATGGATCAAACTCAACAATCCAGCCAAAGCGATTGGGTTCATTAGGGTGTTT
>JALSLH010000090.1 GCA_026988435.1 Methylophaga sp. | reverse complement strand
GAATAAACTCAACCATCGCCCTCGAAAAACACTCAATTTCAAAACACCTCATGAGCTCTTTTTTGATGAAAACCACCAAAAAGCTGCATGAATATTGGAATTGCACTTATTGGTTGAATCTAAGAAATATAAAATTAAGAGGAAATAACTTTTAGTTTTTTATCTGATCGAGTAAAAAGTCCAGGCAACCCTATTGGTTATTTATAACCCGCACAGTTTTACTAATCTTAAAGGTAATCATCATTGGAACCCACGTTGTTGGGCACTTATCAGTAGTTATATTATACAAAAGGTATTTCAGAAAGCATTTTATGTGTCTATTCTACGGAATTAAAACTTGAGGTTCGTTGAGTTTCATTTCATTTATAATTGCTTCTGTTATATCGATGCTTAAGCCACTGTTATTGTATAAAATATTTTTCCTGTCACTTTTTATAACAATTTCAAATTTACCCCTGCTATATTCACTTATCATAATAAGTGAATATGTTCTTGCAGTTTTTCTCACTGTTGAATCATGCTTCGATTGTAATTTAGATATATTTTTTAACTTATCCAGATTTGCTTTAAGGTCAGAAATTAAAGGGTCAGAGTTTATATTATTTATACATTCATTCATTGAAATTGTTCCAATGAAACTATCCGACGCTCCCATGCTAGGACTAATCGTTGTTCTAGACAGAATTTCTTTCGATACAGGGAGTTTTAGCTCATGATTTTTAGACTGCTCTATGCTCATTTCTTTTGAGCTACACATATTTTGTGCGGTCCTTCTTAAGGAGTTTAATTGTTTCGATATTTGGTTACTATCCGCTCTCAGTAAATTGACATCCATACTTATTTCTTTTGGATATGGGTTTTGTTTTTTTGCAATTATTAATAACTGTTCCTCAATGAGCCTTGTGTCCACTATAGCCCAATCAAAGTGATAAGACTCAACACCTTGTTCATAACAAGATGTAGTTAAAAATAATATGCAAATAATAAGTATCGAAAATCTCATAATCATCCCTGTTTGTGATTTAGCACCTACAAAATTAGGCCATCCGGAATAATAACACGTATCAGAAGATATCAAGGAATATCAAGGGGTCAATATCAAGCATAGGTGAATTCACGTCCCAAGCGCAACAGTCTTAGTTTTAAACAGTACCTCGTAAGGTCTTCTGAAATTTAAACATTTTCGTGGTCGATGATTTAATTTCTCAGCCGCTTGGGCAATTAAATATCAAGGGGTCAAGCCAACTTGATATTTGAAATCAATCAAAAGATTCATGCAGAAAAAGGTGTCAGGTCTTGCCTTTTGCTGCTTTTATAAATTAATGGAGGCCCGCCCATTTAAAAATCAAAACCGTCAACAATCAAGGCATATGCTTGATATATGCCTTGATTGGTATTATACTTTATAGCATTAAGATAATTAGATCAGATGGAGGCGACTATGCGAACAGCATCATTATTTACAAATGGCAAAAATCAAGCGGTGAGATTACCGAAAGAGTTTGAGTTTAAAGGGGTTTCTGAGGTTGAAATCACTCAAGAAGGTGATTCGCTGGTATTGCGCCCTAAGCATAAATCTTGGACAAGTTTTGCTACTGTTGAGCGAGCTGATGATGACTTTCTTATGGAACGCTCTGATTTAATGGATGAGGACAGGGTTCAACTTTGAAACAGATCTATATGCTCGATACTAATATCTGCTCGTTTATTATGAGAAAACGGCCTGAAATGCTGTTAGCCACGTTGCAATCGCATGTTGAAAATAGAGATAAAATTATTATTTCAAGCATTACTTATGCTGAATTGCGCTTTGGTGCAATTGGTAAAAAAGCATCGCCCAAACACAATGTTATTGTCGATGAATTCATGGAACGTATTGATTCTGTTTTAGCTTGGGATAAAGATGCCGTTGAGGCAACTGCTATCATTAAAAAAGCATTAGGTGATGCAGGGAAAATGATTGGTAATAATGATGCCATGATTGCGGGACACGCCATTTCATCCAAATGTATATTAGTTACCAATAATGTTAATGAATTTAATCGCGTAGCTGATTTGATTGTTCAAGATTGGTCGAGTAACTAGTGTTGACAATAACTTCTGATCTGTGAATATCAAGGGGGCAGCCAACTTGATATTTGAAATCAATCAAAAGATTCAAGCAACCACAATATGCGATGCCGCAACAGGTATAATGTAGCGATTAATTTAGGTGTTTTGGGCGGGTATTAACATGGATAATGAAATCGATTATAAGAACAACCCCTTACATGGTGTTGGCTTGAAAACGGTGTTGACTGAAATAGTCGATCACTACGGTTTTGAAATTCTCTTTGCCTATTTAAACATTAATTGTTTCAAGACTAATCCGAGCATTGATTCTAGTGTGAAGTTCCTAAAAAAACGGATTGGGCGCGTGAAAAAGTTGAAATTTTCTATTTGTATGAGTTTAAAAACTTACCGAGTGTTTCTTCCGAACAGTTTTCCTTACCGCCTAGGGAGCGCGTTATTCCAGAAGGTCAATTTCCAAGTGAACCCGCAGAATTAAGTTTAGATGACGCTGACAGCTTGCGTGCAAAACGTGACGCTAAATCAGCTGAATGGAATCGAGAAAAAGGAACAAATGTTAGCCCAGAGAAGAAATCCAATCCATGGGGAAATTGACAAGCCAATAAGGTATCAAGCCAACTTGATATTAGCAAAGTGGTGTCAGGTCTTGCCTTTTGCCTAAAGTCGATTCTTCATTACCTGTGTACCAAC
The DNA here is from genome assembly GCA_026988435.1 of Methylophaga sp. Classification (GTDB taxonomy): domain Bacteria; phylum Pseudomonadota; class Gammaproteobacteria; order Nitrosococcales; family Methylophagaceae. Next base: position 2,728 of record JALSLH010000090.1, on the reverse strand, counting down.
AGGTATAATGCCCCACCTCTCTCTTTTGTTGGATTTTAATATGAGCAATCAATGGGATCGGTCAGGAACGAACTTGACTGATTTGCAAGACCGTATCTACCCATTTATTTTTTACTTCTAAAAAGTGCTATAATTTTGTTCATGACAAATATACAAGAAATTAAATCTGCAATAGGAGCCCTTCCCCATCCAGAATATATAAAATTATTGGGCTGGATTCATAATAAGGATTGGAGTGAGTGGGATGCTCAGTTTGAAGTAGATGCCCAGTCTGGAAAGTTGGATTTTCTTGCTAAGGAAGCGTTAGAAGAAAAGAAAAACAAAAAGTTACGGAAACTTTAAGTTGCATCAAGCTACATCACGATTTTGGTCGTCTATAGATAATCTGCCTGCATCAATTCAAAAAACAGCACATAAAAACTACCAGTTACTCAAAGACAATCCAAAACATCCATCATTACATTTTAAAAAAGTAGGTAATTTTTGGTCTGCTCGCGTTGGCATTCATTATCGCGCCATTGCTGTAGAAGATGAAAAAGATTTCATCTGGGTTTGGATTGGTAGCCACGAAGAGTATGAACGTTTAATTAAGTAATAATATGAGTTCATTAGCACATAGAAATAACAATTTAGATGTTAAAATCACTAACATTTCAATATTTGGGATTTGGATTTCAATTCGGAATAAAAAGATCTTTATGTCTTATGATGATTTTCCTTGGTTTAAAGACCGATCAATCAGGTCAATCATTAATGTCGAAGATCCATCTGAAGGGCATTTGTTTTGGCCTGATTTAGAAGTGGATTTAACTGAAGAATCAATAGAGCACCCAGAACGATTTCCATTAAAATCAAGATATTAAATCATAAATTAACGTCATACTCGCTTAGTTTTAATGAAACAAAGCATCCGAAAACTCTATAATCACCAGATATGTGTACCTGTGTGCCACGCAGGTATAATCAGGGCAAGAGCATATTAAATAATTTTCAGTTTTTAAAAGAAAATATAGACAATTATCCAATATCTTGGTCATCCCGGTGGGCTTTTTAGCCGGGATCTACTCCAATTGACCTAGATTCCGGCTAAAAACATGCCGGAATGACAGCTTGTTTAGTATAGAGCTAAGAGTTAATGACTTTCTAAGTTATTTGAGGATAAACTAGCTTGTTGTTTTTTATAATGCTCTTGCCCTGCAGGTATAATGCCCTCCTCTCCCTTTTGTTGGATTTTAATATGAGTAAACTATCAAGGCGCCAGCTTGATATTTGAAATCAATCAAAAGATTCAAGCAACCACAATATGCGATGCCGCAACAGGTATAATGTAGCGATTAATTTAGGTGTTTTGGGCGGGTATTAACATGGATAATGAAATCGATTATAAGAACAACCCCTTACATGGTGTTGGCTTGAAAACGGTGTTGACTGAAATAGTCGATCACTACGGTTTTGAAATTCTCTTTGCCTATTTAAACATTAATTGTTTTAAGACCAATCCGAGCATTGAGTCTAGTGTGAAGTTCCTAAAAAAAACGGATTGGGCGCGAGAAAAAGTTGAAATTTTCTATTTGTATGAATTTAAAAACTTACCGAGTGTTTCTTCCGAACAGTTTTCCTTACCGCCTAGGGAGCGCGTTATTCCAGCAGGTCAATTTCCAAGTGAACCTGCAGAATTAAGTTTAGATGACGCTGACAGCTTGCGTGCAAAACGTGACGCTAAATCAGCTGAATGGAATCGAGAAAAAGGAACAAATGTTAGCCCAGAGAAGAAATCCAATCCATGGGGAAATTGGCAAGCCAAACGCTGAGCTATAATCAATGGGGACTCGATTGATTTTACGGCGCTGACGAGAAATGGCTTTCATCCGCTTTATCCGCAAAAACAATAGCGTGATGGGCGCGATATGATGGGACTTGAACTGCCCTTTTCTAATCTACAAATATGAATTAGACTTATCAGCATCCATTCGACAATAAGCAAGACCTTATGAACCGTAAGAAAAAGTTAATTCAACTTCACAAAAATAAGTTAAGAAACCCTGAAAAACGCCTGCAAGATAGTAAGAAAGACAAGTACATCTCAAAAGCTGAAAGAGCGAGGCTGGCATTAGAAGCCGATAATACGAGTCAAAACAAAGACAATTAACTATGGCCACTAATACAAAGCTGCACCCTCGTAACCAACACCGTGATGGCTATGACTTTGCACGTTTAGTGAAACAGTCGCCGACGCTTGAGGCTTTTACACTCAACAGTCCGGTCGGCGATCTCACCATCAACTTTGATGATGAGCTGGCGGTACGTGCGCTCAATCAAGCGTTGCTCAAGGCGCATTACAATATTAACTTCTGGGATATCCCGACTAACTATTTATGCCCGCCGATTCCCGGCCGCGTTGACTATATACATCATCTAGCAGATCTGCTCGCCAGCGACAACAATCACCAGATTCCTCATGGACATAATATCAAGGTGTTGGATATCGGTACCGGTGCCAATCTGGTGTATCCACTCACTGGCCAGAGTGAATACGGTTGGCACTTTACCGGCACCGATATAGACCCTGTGGACTTCCCAGATTTTGCTAGACACATTTAATAGTTACAATGTAACTTGAAACAGAGGTGTTTATGAGCAAAGGAAAACGTTATACCCAAGAGTTTAAGATTGAAGCCGTCAAGCAAGTAACGGATCGTGGTTATTCAGTTTATGAAGTGTCAGAACG
>JALSLH010000089.1 GCA_026988435.1 Methylophaga sp. | reverse complement strand
CAATCACAAGCTCATTAAAAATATTCACCAGCTTCCTTTGACGAGACCATTCATTGAGCCGCTTGTAAATTGCATTCCAATTGCCAAAAACACTCGGGAGGTCTCGCCAGGGACACCCAACCCGTAATCGATAAAAAATACCTTCGATTGTTAAGCGAAGATTCGGTTTATTATAGACCCCCATTTTTAACAGGATGGCTTTTAATTTTGTCCAAAGCACATCTGTAAATATTTGTCGTGGCATATCTTGCTCATTTTTGACTGAAAACAAGCAAAATATGAGGGCAAGCCATTAAAATTCAAGGGAAAACCACGAAACGGCAACAGCCCCTAGTTTTATTTAATAAACATCTCTTACATAGCGCTTATCTTTTTTCATTTGATTTACGTATTCTATTGCTTGTTCAGCTGACTTATTGCCATGGATTGCAATAATATCATGCAAGGCTTTATCAACATCTTTAGCCATGCGATAAGCATCTCCACAAACAAAGAAATATCCGCCTTGTTCTAGTAGGGCAAAGAGTTCTGCGCCTTTTTCACGCATACGGTCTTGTACGTAGATTTTTTCTTCTTGGTCTCTGGAAAAGGCTAAATCTAACTTGGTGAGTAGCTTGCTGTTTTGCATAGCCTTAATTTCATCTTGATAGATATAATCGGTTGCAGCATTGCGGTCACCAAAAAATAGCCAGTTAATCCCTTTTGCTTGCCTAAATTCACGTTCTTGCAGGAAAGCTCGGAAGGGTGCGATACCTGTACCAGGCCCCACCATAATCATGGGTGAGTCGTTGTCTTCTGGAACGCGAAAGACTTTATTCGGGCTAAAGAAGCAACGGATGGGCGTATTTTCATCGGCCAAGTCAGCAAGGTAAGTTGAGCAAACGCCTTTATGTTCGCGACCAAAGCTGCGGTAACGTACGCTACTGATCGTTAAATGTACTGTTTCAGGATGGGCTTTTCCGCTAGATGAAATAGAGTAAGCTCTATGTTGTAGTGGTTTCAGCAAAGCGAGGAATTCAGCTGCTGAAAATTGCATGTTAGGGAAAGGCAGTAATAAATCTAAAGTATCACGTCCCCATAAGTATTTAGCTAGCTGATCTTTGTCACCTGAGGCGAGTACGCTATTAAGCTCTTGGTCACCCGAACGTTTAGCAATTTCATCTAACAGTTCTTTGCTGGGTAATTTTATTTCATAATGTTCACGCAATGCTTCACTTAGTCGCATTAATTCGCCGTGTACAGGCTCTTCTTCATCGCCCGTACAGCCAATCGCTTTAATAATATCTGCAACGAGCTTAGGGCAGTTAGTCGGTACGACATTAAGGGCATCGCCCGCTTCATAACTTAACCCAGAGTCGGCAATGGAGATTTCATAATGACGAATTTCTTTAGATGAGCTAGGGCTAGTCAGCAGGCGGTTAGTCACTAACTTTCCCGGAAATGGGTTTTTTCGGCCATATTGAGAGGGTGTCGCTGTATCATGGCTGTCCACTATTATAGTGCTCGCTCCATTACTCATCAGTGGAATAACATTGCTAATCCAGCTTTCAGCAGCTTCGTCAAAATCGACATCACAATCAACGCGTTGAACTAGACAGGTCGCGCCTAGTTTAGCTAAACACTGATCCCAATCGATACCCGCTTGGCAAAATAAGTCATAACTCGTATCACCTAAAGCCAATACTGAGTATTTCATATTGGCTAAGTTAATGCTATCGTCTGAGCTAATCGTTTCCCAGAGCATTTGTGCATTATCTGGCATATCGCCTTCGCCATAAGTGCTGGTAATAATGAGTAAATATTCTAGGTTAATAAAATCATCACGCTCAATTTCATCCATGCTCAAAACCTTAGCATTTAAGCCGTGAGTTTTAGCTGCTTGGGCTGCGTCATTGGCAACGGATTCGGAGTTACCTGTTTGTGAGCCGTATAAAATTGTGATGGTACGTGCATTTTCTGCATCTCCAGAACTAGCACTTTGTAAAATATGCGAGTGCATGCCGGCAAAAAAACCACCTAGCCAGGCTTGTTGTGCCTCATTGAAAGGTATGTTTTGAGTATTATTCGCTGTTGTCATGGGGCTACTCTTAAAAAGGTCGCTATTTAGTCGTATAAGAATTAAGGGCTATCAACTTAACACGGAACCTATTAAAAATTGTAGGGCGTGGCTTTAGCTTGCTTTGAGATATTCTGTCATTAGCGAGCTAAAACCGTGTCCTACAAAGGGTGATGTTCCATTTTGATAGCTAAGTGTAGGTAGGCATCTAACACAGGCCTACTTTTTAGCAATTATGCAGCTTCTTTCGTTTTTATCATGTCTTGAATAACCGTTTGGCTGTTCAGCGCGGCTAAATATTCATCTATACTAGGAATATCAATAAGAGCCTGAGTATTAGCTGCTGTTTGTTCAATAATCCAGTTGCTTGAACCAAGTGAATAAGTGCTTTGTACATCACGTAAAATCAAGGCTTTCTTGTAGTCATTTAAACGTTTATTAGCTAATAAAATTGCCATTTGAGCATCGTCATAATTAGCATAAGCTTCGCGTGCTTCTTTTACTAAAGCATCTTGTAGCTTTCTTGCTTTAGTTGTAATTAAGCGTTGTGCAGCGGCTTCTGTTTCGGCTTCGTTTTGCACTTGTGTAGCAGCAATCTGAGTTGCTTTATTGAGTACGGCGAAGCTATTAATTAATTTAAAAGACAATAAGCTATCAGTTTCTCCATAGGAAGGGGTTAAGCCATCAAATAAAACAGAGTTTTGTAAGTAAGCTCGTTGTACCTGTTTAATTTGTTGCTGTGCTTGATCTACGGCTAGCTCTTCAATCATTGCCTTACGGTCGACTGATTTAGCTAGGTATTCTGCCGTTTGTGTTTTATATAGCCAAAGTGGTATGGCGAATTTAAAGTGTTTACGTTCTGTCGCCCAGTTATCTAGTAAGTGTTGTGCGACACTTGATTGTGCATATTCAGCATGTTGCTCTAGCATGTAGATGACATATTGCTCATGTGCACGCGCAGTATCGCTATCTTCTGCTAAAGCTCTGATTTCCACTGAAGACGCATCGTAAAGATGTTCTAGTTTACTCTCTGGATCATACTGGTAAGCGTTACCACCTGACATACCATTACAGAAGCCTTTACCAAACGTACCGATATTAAGTACTGCGCCGTTAGTCATATATTCGCAGGCAAAATCCCCCACGCCTTCGACAACGGCCATAGCACCGGAATTACGTACCGCAAACCGATCGCCCGCTTCACCATTAATAAAAGTTTTACCGCCAGTAGCACCAAATAAGGTGAAGTTACCCACTAAGACATTTTCACCGGGTACTTTATGACCGCCACCAGGGGACAGTACAATAATGGTACCGCCAGAGGCTGATTTACCAACCCCATCGTTACATGTACCAGTATGCTCCATGCGCATGCCGTCGTTATTGAATGCGCCATAGCTTTGCCCTGCTGAGCCATGAGTACGTACAATGAGTGTATCGGCGGCTAAATAACGGCGCTTATGCTGGTTAGTATAAATATGTGGATGTTGCGAAATTTCTTGATCACTGAGCTGGTAAGCTAATAAACGCTCAATATCGATTGCCGCTTGACCGCCGACTGTTTTATTGCAATTATTGAGTTTAAATTCTGCCCCTTCAATAATCACTTGTTGCTGTTTGCCATCAATAAAGCCCGCTTTAAACTGTTCGATGATTTTGTCATCTACAGAGAAATTAGCTTCTAAGTAAATAGGGTTGGCTACTTTAATTACGTCAACGTGACGTAATAATTTAGTGAAGTCGAGTTGACCAATCATGCATTCGTGATTAATTAAATGCAAAAGTTGTGTTTGTCCGCGGATCTCTGCAAGGCTTTGGTAGCCTAGTGTGGCTAAAATCTCACGTACTTCATGGGCTAAGTTCATAAAGTATTGTGCTAAAACGCGAGGATCACCTTTAAACTCTTCATGAATGGTTGTTAAGCCTGCTGGGCAGCGAACATTACAATTTTTTGCCATCACGCAACGTAACATCATTAATGCAGTGGTCCCAAACTCAAAAGAGTCGCCGCCTAAAATGGCTGATTTAACTACGTCAGAACCATTTTGATGGGCCCCGCTACAGCGTAAAATTATTTTATCTCGTAAGCCATTTTCTGCCAGTGCTTGATGTACTTCGGCAATGCCAATTTCTGGTGAGCGACCGGTATTTTTCAAACTCGTGACTGCCGCTGCTCCCGTTCCGCCAGTATTTCCCGCAACATTAATAACGTCAGCCCCTGCTTTTGCCACACCGACTGCAATTGTACCGATACCTTCAGAAGATACCAGCTTAACGACAACTCTTACGCGCGCTGCTTTAGCATCGTGAATTAACTGGCCTAAATCTTCAATTGAATAAGTATCATGATGTGGAGGAGGGCTGATTAACTCAACTTTGGGGGTGCCACCTCGTGCTGCTGCAATTTCTACGGAAACTTTAGCCGCTGGTAACTGGCCGCCTTCACCTGGCTTTGCACCCTGAGCAATTTTAATTTCGATTTCTTCGATATTTAAGTCGGCTAAATACCCCACCCAAACACCAAAGCGTCCTGAAGCAAATTGTTTGATTTTGCTTGATTTCAGGGTGTTGAATCGGCTGGAATGTTCGCCACCTTCACCAGAATTACTCATTGCGCCGGCGATATTCGTACCTTGTGCAACTGCTTCATGTGCTTCGGCTAATAATGCGCCATGACTCATTGCACCCGTGGCTAAAGTTGCAGTGATTTCATGTGCTGGCTGTACTTGCTTAAGAGAGATGACATTACGAGCACTAAGAATATTTTTAAAGTAGTGAGCGACAATACTATCAGAATCGTTAAAACTAACTTCAATCGTGTCATTTAATACTTTTAGCTTTATGCTATCTGTAAAGCGCGTCTTAAAATGTGCGCCTAAATTATCTAAACGCTGTTGAGAGCTGTCGTTAGTGAGCTTAATGATAACGCCATTATCTTTTTGCTGCGCACTGAGGCCGCGAATACTAAAATTGATATTACCATAGAGATTTTGCTTGCCTAAAATGGCATCAAATTCAGCTGTTTCTTTAATGCGAGAAATATCCGCAGGGTAGCTCATAACATCACGCAAAGCGGCCGGACGACTATCGCGTTCTTCCATCAATATACGTGTGAAATGGCGATAGGCTGGTGTGATGCCAAAACCATCAATTTGTTCTGGAGTGCGTTTTTCATACCCAAAATCAGTATAGGATTTGTCGCTAACTTGAGGTGATTTTTCCTGATTGATATACAGGATATCTTCATCAGTCATGTGAATATATTCACGCACCGAGGTATTGCCAAAGGTATGTCCGGCACCTTCATTACGTTCTTTAAATAAGCCGAGGAACGGAATGTCGCTTTCGCTGTTAACCGTTAAAGCTTTGTGATGCCACTCAGTTGCACTCGCGGCAATATCTGCAAAGCGTACACCACCGACAGAAGAATTAATATTGGGAAAATAAGCTTTTAATCGCGGTTCATCGGTATCAATATAGTTGGACTCAAAAAACTCACCACCTATATAACTTTCAGCTGTACATAAACCAAATTTCCCCATGGTTTTCATCAGTGATTTTTCTACCGCTTTTTGGTAGCTGTCCAATGCCTTTTGTTGATCACCTGTCGAGTATTGCGAGATAACACGGTTATGTACGCTTAATGGACAAATTGCTGAGGCGCCAAAACCTAAAGCCGTAGCAATATCGTGTGGGCTCACTGCTTGCCCTGTTTCAGAGATGAGTGAGGAGTTAAAACGTAAGCCTTCTTTGACTAAGTGCTGATTGGCTGCAGAAATTAATAGTAGCGCTGGAATAGCAGCTTTCTCTTGGCTAATATTGATATCGCTCAGAATAATAATGCCAGTATTGGCTTTTGCAGCTTTACCCACTTGGTTGCAAACTTCAGCTAAGGCCTGAATCAAGTTTTTTTCATTTTGTGTCGCATTTTCTATATCGGGTGTATACAGTGCATCAAGTGTGATAACGCTAACAGTGCTTTGCTGGCGTATTTGTTCTAGCTGTGTACGCTGTAAAACCGGAGAATTAATAACTAATTGCTTGCTTGTTGAGGCAGAAAAAGTTGGTTTAGCACCTAAAGCAACGCGTAAGGTCATGCCATCACTTTCCCGTAATGAATCTAACGGTGGGTTAGTTACTTGAGCAAAGCGTTGGCTAAAATAACGTGACATACCACCTTCTGAACCAGATAAAGCGTTAGGTGTAATGCCGTAACCCATTGCAGAAATTTTTTCTAGTCCCGTGCTTAGCATAGGGTCAAGTAAAAATTTGAAGCTTTCTTGGTTAAGTGAGTAAGCCGTGTGTTGCTGATCAATATTGAACGGATGTTGATTATCTAGTGTAGAAAAATCAACAGGTTTTATATCATTTAGATGAATCGCACGCGCTTTTAATAAAGCATGGTAATCTGTTTCTTGCGCTAAGCGCTCCATGACTTCGTGGCTGTTGTAAGATCTTCCGGTTTCATGATCAAAATAGATCATTCCGCCTGCTTCAATGCGGCCGCGTTTGAGTACATCTTTAGAAGGGAAGTCGATTTGACCCGCCTCGGACATGACCGCTAGATATTCGGTTGTTTCAACTGAGCGTAAGGGACGTAGGCCTAAACGATCAAGACGGGCACCGACACGAATACCATCGTTAAAAATTAATGCAGCAGGGCCGTCATTCTTTTCTTCGTAGAGGCTGAAGTATTCCAGCATCGCTCTGACATCTGCCGAAAGCGTGCTGTCATTTTCCCAAGCAGGCGGCATCATCGCTAAAATTGCGGTAACAATGTCTAGGTTGTCTTCATGGATACGGCGCGATAAAGTCTGGTCTAAACGGCTAGAGTCTGATTGTCCAATAGGGAAAACGAGATGTTTTCCGTGTTGCCTAGCAATCGCTTGTTCGCTTAAACGGTTTTTCTTATCAGTGTTTAATTCGCCATTATGTGCCATGTAACGGAATGGCTGAGCCATCATGGTCGCAGGCGCGGTATTGGTAGAAAAACGTGTATGGAAAAACAGCGTGTTGATTTCGTGGTCTTTATCGTATAAGTCGGTGAAGTAGGGGATAACTTCAAAGGAATTTAAACGACCTTTATAAACTTGCGTGCGCGAACTCATTGATAAAGGGTAAAAGCCATCTAGTTCATGGCGAGTAAACCCTTCTTCTTCAATGGTGAGTAGTACATTTTGGATGTAACGCTCAAATTCAGCATGGCTGGCACCTTTTAAGGAAGTTACAGGGCGGCCAAAAATAACCTGTTTAATAGGTAATTGGGCATTAATCGAGGCGGTATTTAATACGCTGTTATCAACGGGAATATCGCGCCACTTGATAATAGGTAAGCCATACTCTTTAAAATGTTCTTCCACTAAATTTAGTGCGGCAGAGTCATAATGGCTATGGTCTTCGGGAAAGAAAAAGTTAGCAACACCGAATTGACCTAATTCAAGGTCTGCTTGCCCCGTGACTTTACGAAAAAATTTAAGGGATAAGTCTATATTAATCCCTGCGCCATCACCAATACCTTCGGCACTCATGCCGCCACGATGGGGGATAGTGCAAAGTGCTTCGTGCGATTTAATTAATAAATCATGCGTCTGTTTACTTTTTTTGTGGGTGATAAAGCCTACACCACAGCTGTCCTGTGAGGATTCAGCGTTATAAAGCATTTGATTTGATTTATTTAATGGGAAGTTTTTGTTCATCCATCCAGCCCGTTTAAGCAACAATGATAGTTAGTTTTAACAGTTTAATTTTTATTTGTAATGATTAAACCAGTAAAAGTAATTTAAGGTAATATCTGAGAAAATTTATAACCTACTTTTTATTTCAGCACTTTAATTTAAAGGCACTGTCTTCGTAAAGTAGCTTTTAAAATTACGTTATTCGTAATATTTTCATACAGAGAAACTTGCCAATGTTAGCATGAAAAAGTTATTTTGTCATTTTGTGGGATTGTGGGTTAGGAGTCATTGTAGAAGGTTGCTGTGCTAGGGTTATTTTGCTGTATTATTTGAGTTGTATGGTTTTACCTTGTGCTGCTGACTGCAGGGCGGCAGTGATAATTGTGCAGTTATCCTTTGCGTCTTGCAGTGATAGTTTTGGAGGGGTATTTTTAAGTATACAGTCTGAAAAGTGCTCCACTTCGAGTTGGAAATGATTGGCGGCGTTTAGGGTTTCAGTCTGTTGTTTGCCAGAATCAGTCCACCAGGAAATAATAGGTTCTTCAGTTTGTTTAGCCCATACGTTATGACATTTTAACCCGCCTTTGGTGCCTATAATTTCGTATTCAGCACGGCGTGCATGTTCAAAGCTAAAGCTGAATTGTGCGTATTTGCCATCACCAAAATCAATCATTCCACTACTGCTAACATCTGCGCCATTGGCGTTATATTTAGCCAGTAAAGTAACGGCTTGCGCTTGAGTATTGTCAAAATAAAGTCGTGCAGCGTGTATCGCATAGCAGCCGATGTCCCACATAGCACCACCACCTTGAGAAATATCTCGATCTATACGGTATAGGCGGGCTGGTTGCATGGGGTAGGCAAAGCAAGTGCGTACTAAGCGCACTGTGCCAATTGTGCCGGCATTGATGATTTCTTGAATGCGTTGGTGTTGAGGGTGAAAGCGATACATAAAGCCTTCCATAACGTAAACATTATGTTTTTTAGCAGCGACCTCTATTGCTTCAATATCAGCAACGCTAAGTGCCATAGGTTTTTCGCAGAGTACGTGCTTGCCCTGTTCGATAGCACGTAAAGTCCATTGTGCATGGTCTTGGCTTGCAAGCGGTATATAGACTATATCTATGTTGGGGTCTTTGAGTAATGCTGTGGGGTCATTGTAAATGTGTACTTGTTCGACTTGAGGGGCGTACTCTTTTAGAAGGGCTTCCGCTGCACCTGCTCTGCGACTAGAAATAGCGCTTAGTTTGCTATTTTTTGCGTTGGCTATCGCGGGCATTAGTTGCTGATTAATGCGGGCTGCACCAAGTATTCCCCAGTGTAATTTATTTGATGTAGGCATAATTAACTCTTGTGAATGAAGGGTTATGCAAGTATATATGGTGTTGTGGGAAATTTGTAGCGTGCTGGTGATATACTTCGCGCAGTCGTGATCGCGCGAAGTATAGGTTGAATTTTAGGCAAAAAAATACCAGATCAGCCAGGGAAGGAGGCTATCTGGTATTTTAATTAATCCGCTAAGGGCTTGTAAGAAGTTAATAATACCCGAAAGGTGGCTTGGGTATTATTGAATTCTTGCTTCTAAGCCATTGCGCGGATTTTTTTATTTAATCTGCTTTTATTTCTTGCCGCTTTATTCTTGTGAATAAGGCCTTTGTTGACTGCTGAATCGATAATTGGAACGACTGTAGTGTAAGCTGCTGTCGCTTTTTCTACGTCGCCAGATTCTACTGCAGCAAGTACTCTTTTGATGAATGTACGTAGGTTGCTACGCTGTCCAGTGTTACGGATGCGACTTACTTCTGCTTGACGCGCACGTTTTTTTGCTTGAGCTGAATTAGCCATAATGCCTCAGTTATTACGTTAAATATTTTTAAGCCCTCCATTTTCCTGTTAAATGGTATGATTGTCAAATCTTTAATTACAGGGAATTAAGTCTTGAGTCGTAAACTGTTTAAATCAACCGCTATCGTTAGTAGTATGACGATGATTTCACGTATTTTAGGCTTTATCCGTGACATGATGTTTGCTCGATTTTTCGGGGCTGATTCGGGGACAGATGCCTTTTTTGTGGCCTTTAAAATTCCTAATTTCTTACGACGTTTATTTGCCGAAGGGGCATTTTCTCAAGCTTTTGTGCCTGTCTTATCGGATTATAAAGAACAGGGAAGTAAACGGGCTTTACGTCATTTTATCGATCGTACTGCGGGTACGCTGGCTATCATTTTAATGCTGGTAACTATTGCTGGTATGCTAGCAGCACCTTATCTAATTATGTTGTTTGCACCAGGGTTTGCTTGGGAAGGTGAGCAGTATGATTTAGCGGTGCAGATGTTACGCATTACTTTTCCGTATTTGTTTTTTATTTCTTCGGTAGCTTTTGCAGGAGGAATTTTAAATTCCTTTGGTAAATTTGCTGTGCCTGCGTTTACCCCCGTGTTTCTTAATTTATGCTTAATTGCTGCGACAATTTGGCTCGCGCCGCTAATGGATAAACCCGTGGTTGCTTTGGCTTGGGGCGTTTTTTTTGCGGGAGCAGTGCAATTGGCCTTTCAATTTCCTGCTTTGCGCCGTTTAGGCTTGGTGCCGCGCTTACGTTTCGGTTTTAAAGACTCTGGCGTAAAGCATATTCTAAAATTGATGGTGCCGGCTTTGTTTGGTGTGTCGATTACACAAATCAATTTATTATTAGATACCTTGATAGCTTCATTTTTAGCAACGGGCAGTGTTTCTTGGTTGTACTATTCGGATCGCTTAGTGGAATTTCCTTTGGGGCTTTTTGGTATTGCTTTGGCGACAGTTATTTTGCCTAGCTTATCTAAAAATCATGCCGCTGATGATATGCAGTCTTTTTCTAAATCATTAGATTGGGGCTTGAAATTAGTGCTTTTAATTGGTGCACCGGCTTCTTTAGGCTTAATGATGCTAGCTGAACCTATGGTTTCAACTTTGTTTCAATATAATGAGTTTGGCGTGCATGATGTAATAATGGCTGGGCGCAGTCTAATGGCTTATTCATTGGGTTTGCTCGGGTTTATTTTAGTCAAAGTTTTGGTGCCAGGGTTTACCTCGCGTAAAGATATGAGAACGCCTGTGCGTTTTGGTGTTTATGCGATGATAGCTAATATGGTTTTAAATCTTATTTTGGTGTTTCCGTTGGCTCATGCAGGCTTGGCTTTGGCGACTTCATTGGGGGCTTTTTTTAATGCGAGTTTATTATTATTTACCTTGTTAAAGTCAAGAGTTTATTTACCATCTAGTGGTTGGCGTATCTATATACTACGTATTATTTTGGCGACCAGCGCTATGACAGCCTTGTTATATCATTTTGTTGATGCTAGCTTGTGGTTACAGTGGGGGGTGGCGGAGCGTGCACTTAATTTGGCTATGTGGGTTAGTTTAGGAGGAGCTATGTATGTCGCTGTCTTGTTATTATCCGGTTTAAAATTTAGACATTTATCAGCTCAGGTATGAGTTGTTGGATATTGATGGGAAAGCTGAGTGCGGTCAAAGGGTCGCCCTTGATGGGAATTTTCTCAGTATTCTCAGCCGACTTATAAAGTGCTAAGCTATTTCTATTTAAAATTGAACTCAACAGGCTAATTAAATATGACAGATATAAAGTTAAGCGAGGAGCAATGGCGCGAAAAATTAACGCCAGAGCAATTTGAGGTGTGCCGTTGTAGTGCTACAGAGGCGCCTTTTACGGGAAAGTATGTTGATTGCAAAACGGATGGAGTATATCAGTGCCGTTGTTGTGGGCAAGGTTTATTTGATTCAGCCAGTAAATATAATTCAGGTACGGGCTGGCCTAGTTTTTCGGATATATTGTCTGAAAATACTGTTAAAGAAGTTATTGACAGTTCGCATGGGATGCGTCGTGTTGAAGTTGTGTGCAGTGCCTGCGATGCGCATTTAGGGCATGTTTTTGAAGATGGACCAGAGCCAACAGGTCGGCGTTATTGTATTAATTCAGCCTCTTTGGATTTAAAAGAAAGATGAGTGATCAGCAACAAGTTCAGCAATTATTAGATTTTATTGATGCTAGTCCTAGTCCTTGGCATGCCGTGGCAACTATGGAGCAGAAATTATTAGCTGCATCATTTAGTCGGATCAATGAAACTGAGCAATGGGAATTAAAATCCGGTGGTCGATATTATGTGATTCGTGACGACTCTTCGATTATTGCTTTTGTTATTGGTAGTAAAGCACTACCTAAGCATGGCTATAAAATTATCGGTGCGCATACTGATTCACCTGGGTTAAGGATTAAGCCTTATGCCGTGCATAAAGCAGGTGAATTATTGCGCATGGGGGTTGAGGTTTATGGCGGGCCAATTTTAGCGACCTTTACTGACAGAGATTTAAGCTTTGCTGGGCGGGTCAGTTATCGTGCGGAATCAGGTGTTATTGCTACCCGATTGGTCCGTTTTAAACAGCCTTTGTTGCGCCTGCCTAACTTGGCTATTCATATGAATAGAGCTGTTAATGAAGAGGGCTTAAAACTGGATAAACAAACGGAGTTACCTTTATTGTTTGCCATGAGTAGCAAAGAGCAGCTACCTGATACCTTGTTTTCTGAATTAGTCGCTAAGCAATGCGACCTTGCTACTGAGCAAATTTTATCTTGGGAATTTAATGTTTACGATACGCAAAAAGGCGTGTTTTGGGGGGGGGACCAAGAATTTTATGCCGACAGTCAACTGGATAATTTAGCGTCTTGTCATGCGGGCTTATCTGCTTTACTAGATGAAGCCGCCTTACAATCAGGGCACACTATAATCTGTGCTTTTTTTGATCATGAAGAAGTGGGTAGTGAAAGCACTAAAGGAGCGGATGGAAGCTTCTTGCCTGATGTTTTAGAGCGGATTGCCTTAGTTGGTGGCTTAAATACAGAAGATTATAAGCGTGCTTTGGCCAGTAGTTTTATGCTCAGTGTTGATATGGCACACGCTTATCAGCCTAATTTTCCGGCAGCTTATGAAATGGAACATCGTGTTTATGTGAATAAAGGGCCGGTGATAAAGCTCAATGCTAATCAGCGTTATAGTTCAGAAAGTGTCTCTGAAGCGATGTTTATAAATTGGTGTCAGCAAGCGAATGTACCTTTTCAAAAATATGCACATAGAACAGATATTCCTTGCGGTAGCACCATTGGCCCTATGACTTCAGCTAAATTAGGTGTTCGTACGGTTGATGTGGGCTGCGCAATGTGGGCGATGCACAGTATTAGGGAAAGTGCGGGAGTGCTTGATCATCGTTATATGATTGATGTTATGCGTTGCTTTTTTAAGACTTAAGGAATGAAAATTCAATAGCCCTGTTATATCAGGTCAGCTTTGAGATAAAAAACTCTATGACGACACAGTACAAAATTACTTTCAGTTTTTCCGTTATGATTTTTCTTTTGGTTTTAGGCAGTGGGGTTGCTATTTTTAATGTGCTCAAGCTAGCAAACCTAGCAGAGGATATGTATAAACATCATTTGGTCGCTAGTAATATAGTTAGAGATATTAATATTAAGTTACTTACCATGCAACGAGATATGAAAAATGCGCTCTTATCGGCTAATGAAAGTGAATTACATGATGCGATAGACGCTGTTAATGCTACGGAAAATCAGGTATTAAGTGAATTAGATGGCATTTCGGTGCAGTTTCTTGGGGACAAAGCGCTAATACAGGCTGCATCTCAGGCCGTCCTAAAGTGGCGACCAATACGTGAAGAAGTGATTGCTTTAATGCTTTCCGGCAATCATGCTGAAGCGGTAGCCATTAATAAAAGTAAAGGGGCAGGCCAAGTTCAGCATATTAATGACACCACTCAAGCATTGATACACTTCGCCAACACACAGGCTGCTGCATTTCATGATAAAGCAGAGATAAATAAAAAAACGACCTTGTTTTTACTGTCAATATTGTTAATTTTTTCGATGTTGACTACTATTGTTATTTATTTTTATGTGCTTAGGATGTTTACTAAAGTTAATTTGGAATTAACCAGTTCTAAGCACCTTATCGATCAGAACATGATGATTAAAACCCTTAATTTAGAGGGTAAAACAACAGAAATTAGTAGTGCATTTTGCCGTTATACAGGGTATTTGCAAGAAGAACTTATAAGGCAGAAGAATAATTTTTTCTTAGCTGAAGATAATCAAGCCTTAGCGACTAGAATTTGGCGCTCTATACAAACAGGGCATGCATGGGAAGGTGAATATGTATTGCAGAGTGCGGAGGGTGAAAATAAATGGGTGAGTGCTGTTATCGAACCTATACTAGATGTTGATTATAATCCTATTGCGTACCGCAGTATTGTCCGAGATATTAGTGATAGAAAAGAAGTTGAGGCATTAACTATAACGGATAAATTAACGTCTTTATATAACCGGCAGTATTTTGAGGTTGCTATTAAGCAACAGGCCAGCTTAGCACGTAGAAATAAGCAGTATTTAACTTTAGCTATTTTAGATATGGATTATTTCAAAAAATATAATGAAAAATATGGTTATGAAGCTGGAGATTCAGTGTTAGCTGAAGTGGCTATTTTTTTGCAGCAGACATTAAAGCGGCCTAGTGATTATGTGTTCAGAATGGGGGGCGCAGAATTTGGTATATTGATGTTGGATATGGATGAACAACAGTCATTCAATTTTTTAGAGGCCATTAGAGTCGGTGTAGAAACTTTAAATATTGCTCATGAATTAAGTTATATTAGTGATTTTGTTACAGTTTCTATCGGCTTTCAGGCTTATGCTGATATTCCTGCCGATGAACAGATATTTATTCAAGCTGACAAAGCGCTTTATAGTGCCAAAGAGCAACGTAACACGGTAAAAGGCAATAGCTGTGCAGAAGCGAGTGAAGAAAAAATTGACAGTGAGAGTAGTGAGGTGTGAAAGTATAAATATTTACACTTGATTTAACTAGATTTTTTATGTGTAAGTGATTGAAATATATCTATAAATAGATGATATGGCATCGCTTGGTATATTCTGATATGATTTTTGATTCTTACTTTTCAATTTATTACGAAGAATGTCTGGGTTAATAGGAAGGTTTAGGAATATAAATGTAAATAAATGGAGGCACCTGATATGGAAGCGCAAGTTATTCCTTTTCATTCAGAATATGATGTTAGCACCGAACAAGCTAGAAAATTACTCGCATTGCAGCGTGAAATCTTAGAGAAAGTGGCGTTAAATGTGGAGTATCGAGAAATTTTAGATGCTTTATGTAAAGCAGCCGAGCAAATAGTGCCTAATGCACTTGCTTCTATTATGACTTACGATGAAGCCGGTACATCACTGACTGTATTAGCCGCGCCCTCGGTTCCCGCGGAGGCTATAGCGCAACTAAATGGCTTGGTGCCAGGCGAAAGAGCAGGCTCTTGCGGTACAGCGGTTTATCATAATGAAGCGCAGTATGTGGCGAACACTAGGAATGACCTTAGGTGGAGTGACTTACAAAACTTTGCGGATAATTTTTCTATTCGCGCTTGTTGGTCTAGTCCGGTCAAAATAGAGAAAAACAAAGCGATAGGATCTTTTGCTTTATCAAGTTTTGAAGAAAGAACTCCCTCGGCATTTTATAAGCAATTATTAGAAACTTGTGCGCATATTGTAGGTATTTTGCTTCTAAGGCAAGAAAAAGAGCAGTCACTTTTACGCTTAGTACATTATGACCCTTTAACGGGGTTGATTAATCGTACTTTGTTTAAAGAAAAGCTTAGTGTAGCGATTGAGAGTGCATCTATTCAGAAGCAACCGTTAGCCGTACTAGTTTTAGATTTGGATGGGTTTAAAGATGTTAATGACTGGCAAGGCTATGATATTGGCGATAAAGTATTGCAACAAGTCGTTAAAAATATACGAGAAATTTTAGATCATAGGCATATTTTTTCTCGTTTAGCGAGTGATGAGTTTGTTATCTTGGCGGGTAATTCAGGTGAGCCGTTATCCGTTCAGTTGCTGATTGGGACAATCTTAGCGTTATTTAAGAAGAAATTAACGATTGAGCAGCATGAATTTACTTTATCTACGAGTATAGGCGTGAGCTTATTTCCTGAAGATGGAACGACTGCCAGTGATTTATTACGTAATGCCGATACCGCAATGCATGCAGCAAAAAAAGCGGGGCGAGCTTGCGCGCGATTCTATAATGAGAGTTTAACTAATTCTGTTAAATATAAAATGGATTTAATAACAGATATGCGTTCTGCATTAGCGCGAGGTGACTTTGTCTTATATTACCAGCCTCAATATTGCCAAAAAAACAATAAACTAGTTGGTGCAGAAGCTTTAGTGCGCTGGCAACATCCAGAAAAAGGACTTATTCCACCGAATGATTTTATTCCCATTGCTGAAGAAAGTGGTTTTATTCAGGAGTTAGGCTTATGGGTGTTCGCAGAGGCTTGTCGGCAGTGTAAAGCGTGGTGGGATAGTGGTATTCCTGAATTTTCTTTAGCCGTTAATTTGTCTGTAAAACAATTGGATGCGGATAATATTGAAAAATTTAGGGAGATTTTATGCGCGCTAGAATTTCCTATTCATCATTTGGAACTTGAAGTCACAGAAAGTTTAATTATGCATCATGAAAGCCTTGCTGAGTTGCATAAATTAGATGCTTTAGGTATTCGTATTGCCATGGATGATTTTGGTACAGGGCATTCTTCTTTAGCGCAACTCAAGCACCTCCCTATTTCTAAATTGAAAATCGACCGATCTTTTATTAAGGATTTATCCGAAGATGAGAATGATCGAATTATTGCTAAAACCATTATCGCGATGGGACATAGTTTAGGCTTAATAGTCATTGCTGAAGGCGTTGAAACTGTTGAGCAGCAAGCGTTTTTAGCACAAGAAGGCTGTGATTTAATACAGGGGTATTTATTAAGTCGTCCGTTGACGGTAGAGCAGTTTAGCGATTTATTTAAGGTAGTTTAATATATTTGAACAATAGGTACTGAGCGCGTAAGATCCATAGTGTCTTTTCAAGATCAAGAGGGGTTGTTATGAGTTTATCTACAAAACTAATAAGTCGTATATTTTTAGGTTTACTGTTTTCCAGTACGGTACTTGCCGCGCCAGATATTAATGCGGGCAAAGAAAGTGCAAGCGTCTGCTTTAACTGTCATGGTGCTGAAGGAAACAGTACAAACTCAAACTTCCCAACACTCGCAGGACAAAAGCCAGCTTATTTAGCCAATCAGCTTCGTGCTTTTCGTGATGGGCAACGTGATAATGCGATGATGAAAAATATAGCATCATCTCTATCAAATAAAGATATTAATAATTTAGCTGCTTATTTTGCCTCATTAAAAAATAAAGGTGCTGGTGGTGATAAGGAATTAGCGGAACAGGGAAAATCTAAAGCACCGATGTGTTTTGGTTGTCATGGGAATGGTGCGCAAGGCCTGGGTGTAGCCCCCCGTTTAGCTGGCCAACACCCCGCTTATTTGCAGCGTCAATTACGTGCTTTTAAAGAGGGAACGCGAAAAAATGGCCCTATGCGCGGTATAGCTGGAATGTTATCTGATGAGGATATTAGGGCTGTTACTGAATATATGGGCAGTTTGAAGTAGGGTGGACTTCAGGTTGCTATCATTTTACGTTGGGGCAGAAAAGCGGTAGGGCATGGTTTTAGCCAGCCCTTAGATGGAGTGATTGGTATTAACGGGCATCACGCCCTACCAAAATATATGCATAGGTCCTCACGTAAAATTAAATTAACACTTTAATAGACTGCATAAGCTGCGTAGGTTCGAATTTATACGTACTAAAAAAAGTCTATTTAGGCGAGCGGCGTTCAATTATATACCGAAGTCGAATACTATAAGCACTGCCAGTCCTTAAAGGACTGGCAGTGCTACATAAGTATGGGTAGGCTATATCAAGCCAGTTGCCTAAATACAAGGTACGAATAAATTCGGAACTACAAAAACGTTTTGCCATGATGCTTCGGTACTTAACGCCCGTCTTAAGTTAATAACCACTAGTTAGAATGGCTCAATACATGCGGACTGAAGTTTGCCCTACGATTCTTAAAACTTATGCTATTTTGAAAATCAACGCTACACCCTCTACAATACCCATCTTATTGCTGTTTTTCGGACCTCTTTAATATCATGCCCAACACATCAACTCGCTCAGAACGTAGCCTTTCTTTGATTTTCGTATTTGCAGGCACGCTTTTTGTTAGCGCAACCCTGATGTTTATCTTACAACCTTTGTATGGCAAGCTTATGCTGCCGCTGCTGGGTGGTTCGCCTGCGGTTTGGAATACCTGTATGGTGTTTTATCAGATGCTGCTGTTTTTCGGTTATTTATACGCGCACTTTATCTCCACACGATATAAACCCTTGCGCCAAGTTCAAGTGCATGGCGCGCTTATACTCATCAGTTTAATTGCACTTCCTGTTGGTCTGCCAGAAATTATGACCCCGCCCACCGAAAGCAATCCAACGTTGTGGCTGGTCGGCGTGTTATTTATTTCCATTGGTTTACCCTTTTTTATTCTTTCGACCACTTCACCATTAATTCAAAAATGGTTCTCGCATGTCGGCCATCATACCAGTCATGATCCTTATTACCTTTATGCAGCTAGTAATAGCGGTAGCCTGTTAGCGCTACTCAGTTATCCTTTTATCATTGAACCTAATATTGGTTTAAGTGCGCAAAAAATAACATGGAGCGTGGGCTATATTGGCCTGATTTTATTAATAGCCGCTTGTGCTTGGCTGTTTATACGTTTGTATCAAGATAGCTCGAATACAGAAATAGATGAACAAAAGGTTGTACAAGTTGAACCGACTTTATTAACGAAACTTCACTGGCTTGCACTCGCTTTTGTACCTTCTAGCTTATTATTAGGCTTAACTAATTTCGTTAGTACCGATATAGCTGCAGCGCCTTTGTTGTGGATTATTCCACTTACCTTGTACCTCTTGTCTTTTGTTTTAGTTTTCTCGCGCTGGGCTAAAGGCATTCATCGCGTATCAGTGTGGTTACAGCCTGTCGTTTTATTACCTTTTATTGCTTACTCTTTTATTAATCCAGCGATATTACCGTACTGGGTGGATTTAGTGTTGCATTTATGTGCCTTTTTCCTTGCGGTTATGGTCTGTCATGGAGAGTTGGCTAAATATCGCCCGCATACCGCTTATCTAACTTTATACTATTTAATAATGTCTTTTGCTGGCATGTTAGGTGGTATGTTTAACACCTTTGTTGCTCCCTTTATCTTTAATGGTATTTATGAATACCCAATTATGATTGTCGCCGCCTTATTACTGCGTCCTGCTGATAAAATTTGGCAGAATCAACAATGGCAAGTATGGGCTAAACAAGCAGGATTTCCGCTGCTAATTTTTGTTTTAGGTTGGGCTATTTATTTAGGTGTTTCTGATCTAGGTGGATATATGGATAATATCGGCACAGCACTGATATTATTGGCTGGTTTAACTTATGCCTTTCGTAAGCAAGCTTTAAGCTTAGCCTTATTCACAGGGACGATAATTTTCTTTATTGTTGGCTTGCGTGCCATCATGTCCAATACTATTTATCAAGAACGCACCTTTTTTGGTGTGGTATCGGTGCGTGATAGTGTCTTATTAAATGAGCAGGGCAGACCCGAAAAATACAAAGAATTATTTCATGGTACAACCAAACATGGTGCGCAACGTTCAGGTATTCATGAGCAAGAGCCATTAACTTATTATAGCCGTCCAGGCCCGATGGGACAGCTATTTAAAGAGTTTGATAATAGCAATCAACAGTGGCAAATAGGTATCGTTGGTTTAGGCGCGGGGGCTTTAGCTTGCTACGCCAAACCACAGCAAGTATGGACATTCTATGAAATTGATCCGGTCATTGTCGATATTGCAAAAAATATAAACTATTTTACTTATTTACAACGATGCACACCAAAAGCAGCCATGGTTATTGGTGATGCGCGTTTATCTTTACAATCAGAAGCGGATGCAAAATTTGACCTATTAGTGATTGATGCCTTTAGTTCAGATTCAGTACCGACGCATTTATTAACTCAAGAAGCGATACAACTTTACCTGAGTAAATTAACCGAGAATGGCATTTTAGCGTTTCATATTACCAATCGACATTTAGCTTTGAAGAAGGTTCTATCTGATCATGCCAAGCAATTAGGTTATGCCGCATTGATACAAGAGTTTAAACCACAGCGAGAAATTCCTTTAGTTATTGCGACAGATTGGTTTGTTTTAGCCAAAAATGAACAGGCCTTAGCGCCTTTATATAAGCAGGGCTTAGGTCTGTGGCAGAAACCCGCCTTGTATTTTGATATGAAACCGTGGACAGATGACTTTACTAATATAGTGAGTATTTGGAAGTAACTGGGTAGCTTAAAAGCAGAGAATATAGTAGCTTTCGGCTATTAAAGGGGGCAGGTAGTTTTTTCTGTCTGCTTTCCTATAAAGTTGTTAGCGGGGAATTTATGTTCAACCTAGACTTTCAGTGAAGCTTGTGCCCATGTTTGACTGGTTATTAGTTTGAATTAATAGTCTTATTTCTTGTTTCCATGACGCTGTAGAAGTTCATAGATGAGTGCTCTGCGCCCCAATGAGCTAATTCCTTAACTTAATGGCAGTGATGCGTAGAGCGCTACTTTATTTTTTAACAGGTCGTTATTTGTTTAAAAGGTAATCCACAAGGTTCCAGCGGGTTTTGTTTTTCTGGCTTGTTTCTCCCTGAATCCAGTGTGCAAATAAAGTATCAATCGTACCATCTGTTTGTTTGATTTTAATCCAAGTACTGAGAAAATGTTCCAGTATTAGGTCTTCGTCACTAACGGCAATTACTAATGGAGCGCCTTGGCGGTTAGCAAAAGGATTGACCACAACATATTCAGGGTAGAGCAGTGTCCAAGCGGAACCACCTTCAGCCGTGGTGAGAATAATTTGATTGTGGAATTCCTTATTGTTGAAAAACTCTATCTCTGAGTCTAATTCAGTCACGTTAAAATTGGGGAATAGCTGGTGAGCACGAGCTGAGAAATGACTTTCTTTACGTACAAATGCCTGGATATTCTTGAGCTTAAGAATGGATTCACTATTGCTGAATTTATTACGCAGATGGTCGGGTACAACTAAGGCTAAATGTACATCAAGATAGCTCGTGCTGTATAGCATGCGTGAGGCTGCGAGTAAGCTGAGATTTGGTGTAATGCCAGAAACAGCAATGTCGAAATGATCATCGTCTAATTGTTGTAATAAAAATTCATTCTCATAGGGAATAAATTGAATAGCAGCTTGCAAGTCTTCGGCAAGATGAAGCATTAACTCTATATCAAAACCGACCATTTGTCCTTGTGTATTATAAAAAGAGAAAGGGAGACTGTCTTCATTAATACCAATGCGAATAATACCTGTTTGGCGTATTCTATCTATTAAGTGCTGTCCTGGTTTAAGAGGTATTGGGTTAGGTTGTGATAGGCTGGAGACTGTATAGGGCGCGCGGTCATTTAATAACTGCATATTTAATATTTGTGGATTCTGATTCTCACTGAAAGTGGACTGTTCAAGAACGGTGCGAATGGTTAAGCCGACACAAAAAAATAGCAGTATACTGATCAGGCCGTTACGTATCAATAAACGCCATTTAATTTTAAACACGCCTGTCATTAAGGCTGTAGTGAGAACGGTAAAGGTCATTAAGTGCATCGCACCAGCAACATCGGCAACTCGACCACAAATGACTCCAACCGTCATAAACAGATTAAAAACATCTTCGGGTATATGGTAAAGGTTAAGTAAAAATGGTAATGCGGTAATCAGTTTGCCGAAACTTAAAAATAACCCAATGGTGAGCATCACTGGATAATCAAGAAATGTCAGCGGGTTGTCATAAAACCAAGCTGCAAAAACAATAAATACAAGGCTAAGTAGTTTGCCCATATCAGGAAATGGGTAGGCTAGCGGAAGTACCAAGTCGGGTATACGCGCTTGTTCATGTTCGGTTGTTACATGCGAGTGAAATAAACGGTTTATCACTTTAATCAGTAAGGGAATGACCACAAATACACTGCCTACGACAAAAACTGTCAGTAGCACATTTCTCGATTCGCGAGCAATTTGTCGGTAGCTGAAGGGGGTGCAGCTGGTAATCAGTAACGGCAGAACGATAAGAGTCACTAATAATACTGCGCCGATAAGCATTAATACATACGCTTGAACACGCCCGAATTCATTTAGGCTAAGTGTGCCAGCAGCACTAGCCGCAATGCCAAAGACTCCGATAGGCGTTAACATGACGACAAAGCTATTGACTCGTAATAGAATTTTTGTAATATGGCTGAAATTATTTAATAAAGATTTATGATCTTTATAGCCAATGCAAGCACTGCCAAAAAGCATGCTGAATAAAACCACGGCAGGTACAGCATTCTGGGCTAATGACTGAAAAGGATTGGCGGGAATAAAAAGTTGTAGAAAATTAATTTGCGGTGCATTTGTGACTAATAAGGAGCTGAAAAAAGCACCTTGTTCCATACTGGGTAAGGTGAGAGACATGGCCCAAACGCTAAATCCTCCTATTAGCCATAGTACTAATAGCACCAACAAGCCTTGCCGAGTAAGCAAGCTAGCCTCAAAATAACTGAGTCGCCCTATATTGCCGATTAAAGAAAATACAATATAAGGGAGTACTGTCATTTGCAGCAGGCCGATATAAATATCACCTAAGATTTGTAGTTGTCCGGCAGGTTCCCCAAACAGCAAGCCTACTGTAATGCCTAAAAATAGACTGCCAACAATGTAGAGTGTAAAGTTAAAATGACTGTTATGGCTTTCTATCTTTAGCAGTTTATCAATCATAGAGGAATGGTTTTGGCGGATTATGAAGGCTGTATTTTTAAAGTGTTTACTTTGATTCTAACCCAGATTTTCAATTTAAATTTGTAAGTCATTGGAATATATGTAAATAGGTATTATGGGAGTTGCTTAGCATATGACGGCATGATTTATAATGCTTACTTTTCAAATTGTTATGAAGAATATCAGGTTTAATCACTATTTTCTAAGGCTGGGTTAAGATGAAGTGAAGAATAGACCTGAAGTTTCCCCATCTTAAACTCATAGCATTAGCGAGAAATATATTCACCCTATATTGATTATCGTTTCCAGCGATGAACAATAAATTCTACCGCTTCTTGGATATTTAAATCACGTGTGCCACCGCCAGTACGTAAATAAAATTTAGGTGTATTATTTTGGGTAAAAAAGACGGGGCGAGGTGAGGCTAAAATAATTAAACGGCAAACATGTTTGCCATTAACGACATGAAAAAGTACTTTGACGAATTGGCATAAATCCGCTCCTAAATGAGTGGAAATAGCCGTAATAATGGCTTGCTCATAACCATCTTGGTCGGAGCGCTTTAAACTTTGATAATCTTTTTCCAAGCCAATAATTTCACCATTATCGGCAACACCAATTAATAAAGTGCCTCCATGTGAGCTATTTAAGTAACCCGCTATGGTTTTTAAAATAACAGCTTCTAATGAACGGTTGACTCTATCTTGCTCTAAATCCCAGCGAAAAGAGGACTTGAATTCGAGTAATGCGTTTTCACCTTGTAAGATTAAGGCTTGTAAATTAACCGAAAGTTCATTACTTAAGCGATTAATTCTTTGTAAGCGGCGATGTAGCATTTCATAGATAAAAGCGATAGCTAGGCCAAAAACAGCACCGACTTGAGCGAGAAACATTGTTTTTTTCGGGGTATTACCTGTTAAAGATGATATAAGTTGCTCATAGGCATAGTGCAGTGCAGTGCTGGCATTTCTTTGTAAGTCATTGCCCTCTATTTCAAAGTAGAAAATAAAATCATTAATTGGGTAAAAAATCAATACACCTGTTAACGCACCAATAAGGGCGGCAAAAAAATAGAGCTTAAAACGTTGCTCCCAGAGTGCGATAATCAGTAATAAAAAGCGTTTCATTAATTATTTTTTTCTAAGGGCAAATTAGCAGATCGCCAAGCGGTCATATGGCCTTCTAAATAACGAATATTTTCAAAACCAGCTAAGAAATAAGCAAATTTAGCAATGCCAGCACGCGGACCGTGTTCACAATACAAGATTAAATCACCTTGTTTATCATACGTATTTAAAGCGCTGCTAGTAAATGATTGCCAGAAAGGAATATGCCGTGCGCCTGGAATATGCCCTGAGTTATATTCCATACTGGAGCGTACATCAATGATGGCAGGCGGGGAATCTGACTGTAATAAAGCTAATAATTCAGCTTGTCGAATATGGCTTTCACTGGATGTACTACAGGCTTGTAATAATAAGCTTAATAAACTGGCAAATAATACTTTCATTTTATTTATCCTCCGGTGGCACTCATATGACGCATGATGATAGGTTGTTCGTTTAAATCAAATTCGTGTTTTTCTGGTTTGATTTGCATGGCATCAATAATGATTTTTTTGATGTCGTCAATGGTGTTGGCGGGGTTACGTACTGCTGCTTTTAAATCAACAGAATGTTCATTACCTAAGCATAATAATAAGCGACCTTCAGCCGTTAGTCTGACACGATTGCAAGTGCTGCAAAAATTATGGCTATGTGGCGAGATAAAACCGACTTTTATTGATGATCCTTGAATATGGAAATAGTCAGAAGGGCCGGCTGTGGTCTCGCTGATATGCTGTAAATTAAACTGTTTGGCTAAATCAATGCGAATTTGATCGCTAGAATAATAGGTGACAGCACGGTTATGGGAGTCAACTAAGCCGAGCGGCATTTCTTCGATAAAGCTAATATCAATGCTTTTATCTATAGCAAACTGCACCAAATCAACTACTTCATGGTGATTACGGTGTTTTAAAATAACTGCATTGATTTTTATACCTTTAAATCCCGCTTTGATGGCCGATTCGATACCTTTTAAAACGATGTTTAATTCACCGGTGCGAGTTAGTTCTTTGAATTTTTGTGCGTCAAGCGTGTCTAAACTAATGTTTAAACGTGAAACATTAGCTTGCTTTAAATGCTCGGCTGATTGTTCTAAATGCGAGCCATTTGTGGTCATAACTAACTCATTTAGTAGCGGCAATGAACCAATTTTTTCTAATAGTTCGATAGCGCCACGACGGACTAGTGGTTCGCCGCCAGTAATTCTAATTTTTCCCACACCTAATTCAGTAAAGCATTGTGCGAGTAAATGAATTTCTTCCAGAGTTAAAATTTGTGTGCGCGGTAAAAAAGTCATATCTTCTGACATGCAATACACGCAACGAAAATCACAGCGGTCGGTAATAGAAATGCGCACATAGTCAACAACTCGGCCGAATCGGTCGATAAGTTGTTTAGGTTGGTTTGAGTGGGGCATTGATTATGCTTATTAATAGAAAGCTAAAGTGTGTCATTAGCCGATAATTTTAGCAGCTAATGAGCAGTGGTAATAAATAAATTGACATAAGTTGACGAGAAGACATAGACTAGACTGACTAGATTAATAGCTTAGGAGGAATGATTATGCACAATAAAAGATGGCAACTTCAAGAAGCAAAAAGTCAGTTTAGCCAGTTAGTTGATAAGGCAATGACTGAAGAGCCTCAATTTGTCACTCGACATGGGCATGATGCAGTGGTAATTTTGTCTTTTGATGATTATAAAAAATTAACGCAACCCAAAACTGATTTGGTGAGTTTTTTTAGAGCATCGCCCTTGCTCGGGGAGCTTATAGATATTTCTCGAGGTACTGATTTTCCAAGAGATATTGAGTTATGAAATATCTGTTAGATACCTGCGTTATTTCTGAGCTTATAAAGCCTGTGCCTAATGAAAGAGTGCTAGCGTGGCTGCAAAATATAGATGAAGCTAGTTTGTACCTCAGTGTTCTCACTTTTGGTGAAATAGAAAAGGGAATTGAAAAAGCAGTCGATATGACGCGCAAAAAAAGATTGCAATTGTGGGTAGAAGAGGATTTAAAGCAGCGATTCGAGGGTCGTATTATTGCTGTTGACATTCATGTTGCTACGAAATGGGGGGAAACTCAGGGTAAAGTTGAGCTGCTGGGTAAACCAATGCCTACGATTGACGGGCTTATTGCTGTTTCGGGTTTAGTGCATAATTGCGTAGTTGTCACTCGAAATGTGACAGATATGCAGCAAAGTACGGTGGCATTATTTAATCCGTGGTTAGGTGAGGCTTAGGAAGGAGAGGTAAATAATAGACGAGTCTTATATTCTGTGGAAGCGACTTTAGCCACGCAACACGGCTAAAGTCGCTTCCACATTATTTTGTGTAACTCCATGTTATTTAATCGCGGTTTCTTAGAGTTAAAAATTTTGTATCAATTTATATTAGGCGACTATTAATGATTAAAAAACTACTTTTTATTGCGGCATTGATCTGCTGTCAGCTGAGCTATGCCAGCGACAAAATTACGCTTCGTTTAGGTGTATTGGCTTATGGTACGGTCAATTGGGAGTTAGCTGTTATGCGCCAAGCAAAACAGATGGAAAATGCTAGCTACTTTTTGCAAGTGATACCGATGGCGAATCCTCAAGCGGGTAAGATTGCCTTGCAATCAGGTGCGCTGGATATCATTGTTGCTGATTGGATCTGGGTGTCATATCAGCGTAGCTTGGGACGAGATTATACGTTTTATCCGTATTCAAATACTACGGGGGCATTGGTTGTTGCTAAAGACAGCAAGATTAAAAATTGGCGAGATTTAAAAGGTAAACGTCTTGCAATAGCAGGAGGGGAGCTAGATAAAAATAGTTTGCTATTGCAAGCTTTAATGCAAAAGCAAGGGCAGGGTGAATTATTCCAAGAAATAGAAAAAGTTTATGGTGCGCCGCCATTATTAGCACAGCAATTAAAACAGCAGCGTGTTGATGCTTTATTAACTTATTGGCATTATGCTGCGCGTTTAGAAGCTGAAGGTTATAGGGTGTTAATGACCGGTACTGATATTTTACAGGGTTTAGGGGTTGAGCAAAAAGTGCCGAGTATTGGTTTTGTATTTAACCGTACTTGGGGGAAACAGCATCAAGCTGTTATTCAGCATTTTTTAGAGCAATCTAAGCAAGCTAAAAATACTTTGTGTCGTATTGATGTGGCTTGGCAAGTGATAGATAAATTAACCCATGCTAAATCGAAACAGGAAAGTCGGCTGTTGCGCGAGCGTTATTGTGCAGGGAGAGTCAACCGCTGGGGGAAGGAAGAACGACAAGCGGCAGGCGATATTTATCAATATTTACAAAAGATAAGTCAGGGGCGATTGACGGGTAAGTCAGCAGTCATTCAGGCAGGGACTTTTTGGTAGTTTACTGGTTGAAGCGCTAAATTTTGTGGCGCTTTCTGCAAAAAAGGAGAAGGAAAAAGTTTCTACCAATTAATTTTGTTGTTTTCAAACAACATCAGTGTGTTTTAAGTTGGTTCTTGTTGGTGATTTGTTGTGTTTTTGCGACATTTTTTCTTTTTTGTGATATTTCTTTGTTACAATATCGAAAGTTTATTTTTCTTCAACATTTATCAAAATATAGCAATGACTACAAAACACTCTGGAAAAATTTTAGCTTTAGCTATCTCTGCTACTTTAGGCAACGTTAGCGCTCAAGCTGTAGATAGTGAACTTTTAGATACACTATTAAAAAATGGTGCAATTAATAAAACGCAATATAACCAATTATCACATAAAGTAGCGGCAGAAAAGAAGAAAGAAGAAGCTACAGATTGGACTAATAATGTCAAAGTATCGGTCGGTGAAAAGGGTTTAAAAGTTGAATCAGCAGATAAGCAATTCAAATTTCAGTTTGGTGGACGTTTGCAAGTAGAAGCAAATGGGGATATTGGTGATGATGAGTTAAGTCAGGGAGCGACGGAAGGCGTTGAAGTGCGTCGTGCTCGTTTATATATGAAAGGTATCGTCTGGGGTGATTATAAGTATATGATCGAAGCAGATTTTGCTGATAACGATATAGCGATTAAAGATGCCTTTTTAACCTACAAAGGGTTTGACTGGAATAACTTAGAAATCACTGTCGGTCATCAAAAGCAACCCATCAGCATGGAGTTGCAAGAAAGTTCAAACGATATTATGTTTACTGAGCGTTCAACGGTCAACGTTTTAACAGCTCCGGCGTTTGATCGTGCGATTGGTTTGCATTTTAAGACATCTGATAAAGACTGGTCTGCACAGCTTGGTTTTTATGGTGATGGCATGGCGCCAGAAAAAGACGGTAATGTTGATGAAGGTTGGTCGTTTGCTTCGCGTGTAACTTATGCGCCATTAAATACTAAAACTCATGTTTTTCATTTGGGGGCTTTTGGTGGTTATAAAGGCTTTAGTGATTCGCATAGTGAGGTTAAGTTTTCTTCGGAAACATCACATATGTCTAATCTTAAGCTGACAAATGTAAGAGTGACGAATGTTGACGGGCTTGGTATTTTCGGGGTTGAATCTGCTTATATGCTTGGGGCATTTTCGGTTCAAGGGGAATACGCACATGAATGGATCACACGTAGTGGTGGCGAGAAAGGTTTAGATCTTAATGCGGCTTATGTGCAAGTAGCTTGGACATTGACGGGCGAAGCGCGTAGCTATAAAGGTTCTGATGGTGAGTTTAAATATTTGAAGCCTAGCCAAAACTTTAGCTGGAGCAAAGGTACATGGGGTGCGTTTGAACTAGCAAGTCGTTATGGTATTAGTGATATTGCTTATGGTAGCTATAAGGATGGCACTAGAGAGCAGGATGTAACCGTTGCTCTAAACTGGTACATGAATAATAACGTACGTATTATGGCAGATTATCGTTATGCCTTTGACCTTGCAGGGTCTGGTATCACAGAGCTTAATGGTAGTGATCTTGATCACGGTGTGCACTCATTTACATTGCGTACACAATTTAAAATGTAATGTAGCTAGTTTTATTTGAGTGCAGGAAAGGTCAGCTAATGCTGGCCTTTTTTTTGTTAGGCGCGCCATCCTACCTCATGAAATACTTGGGGCTCCTGTCGCCAAATATTCATTCACATACGGAGCGAATTGGATAAGCCCCAGTACGCCCTGCGTCCGCTTCAACTTCGCACAAAAGCCGCTACGTTAAAGCTACCTCAAATGGCTTGACGGCTGTCG
>JALSLH010000088.1 GCA_026988435.1 Methylophaga sp. | reverse complement strand
GATGAAACTTTACCGCTGCAAGTACCCACACATATTACTTGATATTATTTTTTTAAAGAGCGCTTCGCTGAAACAATTTGTCTCAACAAAGAAGCGAGAATTATACAGACTCTCGGGGGACTGTCAAACTTTAATTTCTAGAAAAACGGCAAATCAATCTGCTGTTGTGCTTCAAGAAAAACGAGCATTCTACAGGCTATTTCCATACCGTCAACAGGAAGTTTTTCCCAATAAAGACAGCAAACCTCTAAACCGTTGTTACCTTTGCAAATTTTCTTTTTCCAACTTGAATAATATGTTCATTTCCTTGAGCAATCATCCTGTTTCTATCCTCTATTTTCTTGCTATCAATTTTCACTGCGCCTTGTTTTATCATTCTAAATGCTTCAGAAGTACTCACTGTTAAGCCTGCATCTTTCAAAACATTGGCAATTGCGAGACCTTCTGCACCCACGGTCAGCGTGATCTCAGCAATATCATCTGGAATTTGGCCTTTCTTAAACTGGTTAGCAAAGCCTTCACGCGCTTGTTGTCCCTCTTCTTTGCTATGGAATCTGGCCACAATCTCTTCTGCAAAGGTCTTTTTAATTTCAATTGGATTGGTTCCAGCTGCAACATCATCACGCCATTGTTGGATTGCATCTAAATCTCTAAAGCTCAGTAATTCGATATAACGCCACATTAGATCGTCAGAAATAGACATAAGCTTGCCGAAGATATCTTTCGGACTATCATTTATACCTATATAGTTACCTAATGATTTAGACATTTTCTGGACGCCGTCTAATCCTTCTAATATAGGCATGGTTAAAATTGATTGCTGCGCTTTGCCGTAGGCTTTTTGTAATTCACGCCCCATTAATAAGTTGAATTTCTGATCGGTACCGCCTAATTCAACATCAGCTTCTAATTCAACGGAATCGTAACCTTGTATTAAAGGATATAAAAACTCGTGGATTGCAATAGGTTGACCACCTTTATAGCGTTTATCAAAATCATCACGCTCTAACATTCTGGCCACAGTATGGTTTGATGCTAGACGAATCATATCCGCAGAAGACATTTTATCCATCCAGTGTGAATTGAAAACAACGGTAGTTTTTTCAGGATCTAAAATTTTAAACACTTGCTCTTGATACGATTTAGCATTTTCTTGTACTTGCTCGGGCGTTAGTGGCTTACGGGTTACATTTTTACCTGTCGGATCGCCGATCATGCCCGTAAAATCACCAATTAAAAATAGAATTTCATGGCCTAAGTCTTGAAATTGCTTAAGCTTATTCAATAATACGGTATGGCCTAAGTGGAGATCGGGAGCAGTAGGATCAAAACCGGCCTTAATTCGCAATGGACGACCTGTTTCAAGCTTTTCAATCAGCTCACTTTCAACCAGTATTTCTTCTGCACCACGTCGTATTATTGCTAGTGATTGTTGTACCGATTGCATTTTTTTCTCCAGATGAATTTTTAATTTGCGCGAATATTATCACAAAACAGGTCAACAAAGGCTTCCATTCTTATGAAAATACTGCGAAAATATGTCTTTTAGTGTTTTAATAGTTGAGTCTACACATGAAACGAAACAGACTGATACGCCCTTCTAATCAAACTAATATATTTTCTAACAAAGCTAAAAAGTTAGGTAAGGGTCGTAACCTGCTCGTATTATCTGTGCTCGCCATCGCTGGTGTTTCCATTACTTCAATGGTTCTAGCGACCAATAAACCTGTCGTAAATTCTACACAATCTCAACTTATTGATTTACCCGGCTTGGCAACTGAAAACCAGCTTATTTCAAGTCCTACTGTTCAATATAATACTACATCCACCATTTCTATTGCCAAACAAGATATTACCGCTGCAGGCTCTGTCCCTGCCGATCTTACAAATTTATCTGAATTCAGCATCAGCGAAATAGCAGATGATACCCCAATTGATGAAGAACAAATTGCTAATGCTGCACGTGAGGCTGAACTAGCTGTTTTAGAGCAGCAAGAGATTTTAGCGACTACTGATAATGCTGAAATGGAAACAGTCAGCACGGACAAAACAACCGTGGACTGGCAAGAAATCACTGTGAAGTCGGGTGATAATTTATCGCTTATATTCCCAAGAGTGGGCTTATCTGCACGTGATGTATATAACGTTGCACAATTAGGAAAAGAGGTTAAACCATTACTTAATCTTAAACCCGGTCAAATTTTACGTTTTTCAATCAAATCGGAAGAAGAAACAAAAACCTTAGACAAATTAGAGCTTGAACTATCAGCACTTCAAACCTTATCAGTGACTTCAAATGATGAAGGTTACCTAACCTCTATGGAAACACGTGTTGTAGATTCTCGCCAAACACAGGCATCTGGCCACATTGAAAATTCTCTCTTCGAAGCAGGAATTGAAGCCGGTCTATCAGATAAGATTATTATGGAACTGGCCTACATCTTTGGCTGGGATATTGATTTCGCTCTTGATTTGCGTAAAAACGATAGCTTTATGGTGATCTATTCTGAAGATTACCTAGAGGGTGAAAAAATTGCTGATGGCGATATTTTAGCAGCCGAATTTACTAACCGCGGCAAAACCTTTCGTGCTGTTCGTTACACAGATGAATCAGATGTAACACGTTACTACGCACCGAATGGCGATAGCATGCGCAAAACATTTAGCCGTAGTCCCGTTCATTTTTCACGAATCAGCTCCAAATTTAATCCTAATCGCAAACATCCTGTATTAAAAACAAGTCGGCCACATAAGGGTGTTGATTACGCTGCGGCACGAGGCACGCAAATTACCGCTACAGGTGATGGTAAAGTAAGCTTTGTGGGAACAAAGGGTGGTTACGGTCGCACTGTTGTATTGTCTCACGGAGGGAAATACACAACTCTCTATGCTCATATGTCTGGCTATAAGAAAGGTTTAAGAGCAGGAAAGCGTGTGCAACAAGGTGATGTAATTGGTTATGTAGGACAAAGCGGCTTAGCAACAGGCCCCCATTTACACTATGAATTCCGTATCAATGGCGTACACCGTAACCCACTCACTGTTGCATTACCTAAAGCGCAACCACTTGAGAAAAAGTACCTTGCCGATTTCAAGAAAAAATCTGAGTCTTTATTAGCCCAGCTTGATAGCATTAATGAAACCTCGTTGGCATTAAACAATAACTAACTGATCTGTTTGTGAATTATTATATTGGCGTAATGTCAGGCACTAGTCTAGATGGTGTGGACATTGCAATCACAACATTTGATTCTTCAGGCACTTTCCAGTTTATTTCAGCACAGACTTTCCCTTTTCCTGAGCCACTTCACCGCTCATTACAATCATTAATCACCGAGCCACAATGTCGCTTGCAAGAGTTAGGCGAGGTTGATATAGCTTTAGGGCAACTTATCGGAAAATCGATCAACCGACTACTCGCGTCACAACAGTTATCTAAAAATGACATTGTTGCGGTTGGCAGTCATGGTCAAACATTGTTTCACTCACCTAACGGAGATCGCCCTTTTAGCTTACAGATTGGTAATGCTAACGTTATTGCCGAAATTACGGGAATCACTACGGTAGCAGATTTCCGTCAGCGTGATATTGCTGCCGGTGGCCAAGGTGCACCACTTGTGCCAGCATTTCATCAGGCTCTGTTTGGTAATCTTAAGCAAGATAGTGTCATCGTCAATATCGGAGGAATAAGCAATATTACTCTACTTCCGGCTTCACCTTCTGAAGCGGTAACGGGATTTGATACTGGGCCCGGCAACGTCTTATTAGATTATTGGACGACACTACATCTTAATAAAGCCTACGATGAAAGCGGTCAATGGGCTCAATCTGGCCAATCTAATGAAAAATTGCTATCAATCTTTTTAAATGAACCATATTTCAAACAAGACATTCCCAAAAGCACAGGCCGCGAGCTATTCAATAAATCTTGGCTAAACAATAATCTTAGCAAATTTTCTCAAGAGCTAGCTCCTGCTGATGTGCAGGCAACATTAGTTGAATTAACAGCTCTAAGTATTGCTGAAGACATTGAAGCTTATAAGAAATCAGCCCGTAATGTATTTATATGTGGTGGTGGTGCGCATAATGACTATCTATTACACCGCTTACAATCATTACTTGATAATAAGAAAGTATCTACTACAGAGGATTTAGCTTTACACCCTGACTGGGTTGAAGCGTGTGCCTTTGCATGGTTAGCTTATAGAACGATGAACCAACAAGCTGGCAATTTAACGGCCGTAACCGGTGCTAAACATCCGGTTATTCTGGGAGCTGTTTACTCGTCAAATAGTGGATAACTATAGCGCCTCCCCAAACCTTAACTTCCCACCAAAACATGTCGCGAATAACGATATTATTTTATTCGTCGAGTGAATCTTCATACTGTTGTGCTGATAACAAACCATCAATGTCTGCACTATTATCTGCTTCAAGCTTAAACAACCAGCCTTCACCAAATGAATCTTCATTTATTAGCTCTGGTGAATCTTCTAGCTCAGTATTAACAGCTGAGATCACGCCATTTACTGGCATATAAATATCTGATGCGGCTTTTACTGATTCTAGCAGCATGACTTCTTCTTTAGCTGAAAAACGTTGTCCTACTTCAGGCAATTCAGCAAAGACTAAATCACCTAATAAATCTTGTGCGTAATCAGTGATGCCCACGGTTAATTCAGCAGAATCCTCAGATTTCACCCATTCATGTGTTTCTACATATTTTAGAGAAGCTGGATTATCGCTCATTGTTAAGATCGTCCATACAAAGTATTTAAATTTTTCAATCTTGGGGCAACGCTCTCATCAACCATATCCCAATCAAAACGCCAGCTCCAGTTTCCTTCAATTGTGCCGGGTACATTCATTCTGTGGCTAGAATCCAAGCCTAATAGATCTTGCATAGGTATGACTGCAAGTCTTGAAGCTGTTGCTAGCGAAGCACGAATAAGCAACCATGGCATTTCTTCCTGTGAATCACCTAAATATTGATAGACTCGGGCTTTGCCACCATCATCTAGATCATTAAACCAACCCATTGTGGTGTCATTATCATGTGTACCGGTGTATGAAACACTGTCAGGCGTATGCTGATGTGGCAGATAAGGATTGGTAGCATCATCACCAAAAGCAAACTGTAGAATTTTCATGCCCGGCATGGCATATTTTTCACGCAGAGCCGTGACTTCGTCAGTAATGATACCTAGATCTTCAGCCACTAGTGGTAACTCGCCAAAAACATCAACGAGCTTACTAAAAAGTGCATCACCGGGAGCTGCGACCCATTCTCCATCAATCGCTGTTTCACAACTCGCGGGGATTTCCCAGCAGGCTTCAAAACCACGAAAATGATCAATTCTAATTAAATCAAACTGATCTAACTGCGTTTGCATACGTTGTTGCCACCATAAAAAGCCGGTGGATTCGTGTTTTCCCCAACGATAAAGTGGATTACCCCAACGCTGACCTGTTTCTGAAAAATAATCGGGGGGCACACCGGCTACTATTTCTGGCTGCCCTTCTTTGTCTAATGTAAACAATTCGGGGTTAGCCCAAACGTCAGCACTATCATGCGCTACAAAAATGGGCATATCTCCAAATAACAGTACACCACGTTCATTGGCATAGTCTTTAAGTGCATGCCATTGTTCAAAAAATAAAAATTGGCTAAAACGACGTATATTTAATGATTCATCACGTTCTTTGCGTATTTTTTCTATTGCTTTTGGATCGCGATCACGTAATTCTTCAGGCCAATAAAACCACGCCGTCGTGTGTTGTAAATGGCGAATTTCACTGTAAAGGACATAATCTTCAAGCCAATAAGCATTCTTTTGACAAAAGTTATCGAAAGCAGATTTTTCGAATGATGTGGCATTAGCCATAAATTGACGGTAGGCGTGAACCAGCATAATTAAAAAGCGTTCGCCTTTTAATGTTTCACCATTTGCCCAAGACTGTTGCTGTACAGTATCCATACATATCAATGTGGCATTACCAGCATGAGCCGATAAACATTGATAAGGCGAGCCATCGCTATGCGTAGGGCCTAATGGCAACATTTGCCACACAGATACACTTGATTCTTGTAAAAAGTCTACAAATTTATAAGCATCTTCACCTAAGTTAGCTGAAGGTAAACTCGTGATATGTAACAGTACACCGGTGCGACGTTGTTGAAAAACTTGAGCTTGTTTCATTTAAAGAATCTCTTAGTATTACCCACCGCGTCGCATTGTGCCACCTTGCTCGCTGTCACCGCCACCTTGTGATACTACATCAGAAAGTTCTTGAGGAACTTCTTCACCTAGCATTTGATACAAGTTAGATAAATGCAAGCGGAATAATCGTTCAAAGTCACTCACACTATCGGCTGAATTGTAATCACCAAACCACCAGAACCAATCTGAGCCTTCGCAAATAGCGAGTTGTCGCAGTAATGCAAGTTCTGTTTCAGCGCCAAAATCACGCTTGCTCATTACTTCATCAAAGGTTTGTTTAGCTCGGCTTAATAAATCCCAACCTCGGTTTTTATCGGGATCACCGATCCATGTTGAAAATGAACCATAAACCCAACTACCTGCAACTAATTTCGGTAATATTGCTGGTGTCACATTGTCTTTTAAGGCATCAGAGAATGTCGTTAATTCTAATTCAGGATGCTCTGATAATCGTG
Organism: Methylophaga sp.; assembly: GCA_026988435.1. Classification (GTDB taxonomy): domain Bacteria; phylum Pseudomonadota; class Gammaproteobacteria; order Nitrosococcales; family Methylophagaceae. The sequence continues at coordinate 73,322 of JALSLH010000088.1, read as the reverse complement.
TATAAAGTGCTTGAAGAAAGTAGTAACCATTATAAGAATAATATTCCCATGCATTTTCACCATCTAGGATTACTGAAACAACACTATCTTTATCATCTTCTGTGCCTGCCTTAATGGTGAGTAAATGGTTGATAAAATCATCTACTGCATCATCTGCGCCCCATTTAGTGTAAGTGAAACCAATTAAGTCTGACAAGCCATCATCACGGAAGAAACATGCAGGTGTTGCGCCCGGTAATTTATATGGTTTATAAATGCTGGCATCATTCATATCCGATGCATTAAAACTGTTGCGTAATACATTTTCACCGGTTGCAGTCCATGTGAAACCATGGCGAGCAATGACTTTCATTGTTTCTTCTGATACCGCACCTTCAGAAGGCCAACAACCTTTAGGGCGGAAACCGAAGTAAGATTCAAATACGCGTAAGCCTTCTTCCATATGCCAATGCGCTCGTTCTTCACCGCCGGGATAATCAGTGATTTCAGGCAAGGCAGAATCAGGCATTGCTTCATGTGTCGTATTTATATCTAATAATAAAGGTACGATAGGATGTGCATAAGGTGTAACGGATAATTCAACTCGGCCTGTTTCAGCTAAACGGCGGTATCGAGGAATAAGATCAGCTAATAACTCACCGATTACTGTCATCAATTGGCGACGGTCATGGAAGGTAAATAGTTTTGCTTTTTTCATTAAAGCTTGGATGCGTACATCGGTACGTCGTACTGACTCGCCCATCCATGCCAAGTGATACCACACTACGATATCAACCATAAATTGGTCGTTAATATAGTTCAGACCTTCAGGATTTTCTAATAAATCACGTGCCATTGACGCTAGTTTTGCAAAATGCGGGAACGGGGCAATAAGTTTTTCTTCATTAGCTCGCAAACAATCACTAATCAATTTACTACGTTCTTCTGCTTTTGCCGGTTGCATAGGTGAATCTAAAGCCATTAACAATGGATCTTTTAATCTGCCCGTGCCTTTAAAGCGTGAATTTACTTGCTCGTCATAATCGGCAATTTGTTCAATTAATGTCGGTGCGAAATTCACCACCGCTTTTGCACCGGGCACATTTTCTAAATGCCATGCCATATCAACATAATCTTTAATGGCATGTAAATAGGTCCATGGCAGTTGGTACATTCCACTCATGGGATCACTGTATTGCGGCTGGTGCATATGCCAGCATAAAACAACTTTTAACTTATTGGGCATGTTTTTAACGACTCTTAATTTAGATTTTTCTTTGGATTCTTCATTCACGATCTGTTTATCTGACATAACGATATTGTTGACCTAGCATTTCAGGTGTAACTAGCACAACACCTTCTGGAGAAATTTCATATTTTTCTGCGTCTGCAACTGGATCTTCTCCGATTATTGTACCTTCAGGCACATTACAACCTTTATCTAATACTACTTTTGTCAATCGACAGTTACGACCAATTATTACTTCTGGCAAGATCACGCAATCTTGAATAGTTGAATAACTATTTACTTTTACTTTAGAAAATAATACTGAATGTCGGACCGTTGAACCAGAAATAATACAACCACCTGAAACCATTGAATCAACTGCCATACCTCGACGTTCTTCATCATCAAATACAAATTTTGCTGGTGGTAATTGCGCTTGATAAGTCCAAATTGGCCAGCTGTCATCGTACAAGTTCAATTCTGGTGTTACACCAATTAATTCAAGATTAGCCGCCCAAAATGCATCAATCGTCCCCACATCGCGCCAGTAACCAGGATCATTACCTTGCACATCTTTGTATGGGTGAGCGATTACTTTATAATTTTTAATTAACGATGGAATAATGTCATGACCAAAATCATGTGTTGATCCCGGCGTATCCGCATCTTTAATCAACTGTTCGTATAAAAATGCTGCATTAAATACATAGATACCCATTGATGCTAACGCCATATCATCACTACCTGGCATTGGGTTAGGGTTGGCTGGTTTCTCGTTGAACTCTACAATGCGGTAATCATCATCCACTGACATTACACCAAATTCAGTTGCTTCTTTTAGTGAAACAGTCAAACAACCAATGGTCATATCGGCATCTTTAGCTACATGTTCCGCTATCATGGTGCCATAATCCATTTTATAGATATGGTCACCCGCCAAGATCACAATGTATTTTGCACCATGGTTTCGTAAAATATCAATATTTTGATAAACCGCATCCGCTGTGCCTGCATACCAACCTTGTTCAGTACGTTGTGAAGCCGGTAACAACTCAACAAACTCACCCATTTCACCACGCATATAACCCCAACCTTGTTGGATATGACGCATTAATGAATGCGCTTTATATTGGGTTAAAATGCCGATTCGTCGAATACCTGAGTTAACACAGTTTGATAAAGGGAAATCAATGATTCTAAACTTGCCACCAAAGGCTACAGCTGGCTTAGCACGCCAATCTGTTAGCTGCTTTAATCGTGAACCTCGCCCCCCTGCTAAAATCAGGGCTAATGAATCTTTAGTAAGACGACTAACGAAACGCGTGCTATCATTATCTGGCATTGAAACTTCTCCGACCGAGTTATTATGACTTAGAAACTTCGGTATATCATACCTTAAAACGCGGATATTTTCAGCTTAAACTTTTAGATTAGGAAGGTAAAATGAGCACTAAGCAACTGTTATCTGAAGACATTATAAAAATTATTGAAGCAAGGCACCATGACCCGTTCTCAATACTTGGTGCGCATCAAAATGGTGCGAAAACAACCGTTACTGTCTTTTTACCTGACACGCATAAAGCATGGTTAGATAATGATTTAATCTTAAAACGAATTGAAGGAACTGATGTTTTTCAATGGACTGGCGACACTAAAAAACTTAACCAGCCTTATGTGGTGCATCGCCTAGCCGGCAACGGCACCCCAGTTAGCCGCCACGACCCTTATTGCTTTTTACCACAGTTATCAGAATTTGATTTACATCTGTTTTCAGAAGGAAAGCATTGGCATGCTTATCGAATTTTAGGTGCACATGAACATATAGTCGACGGCGTTGAAGGTATATTATTTGCCACTTGGGCACCTAGTGCACAACGCGTTAGTGTTGTTGGTGACTTCAACCAATGGGATGGCCGTCAGCACCCTATGCGCGTACGTGGTAGCACGGGAGTATGGGAATTATTTATTCCTGGTTTGTCAGCCAATGAAATATATAAATATGAGATTAAAAATAATGATGGTTCATTACATTCAAAAATGGATCCTTATGGTCAACAAGCAGAACTACGTCCAGCCACCGGCTCAGTTGTAGCCGCCCAAAGCAAACATGACTGGCAAGATGAAGAATGGATGTCAAAACGTGCAAATGCAGAATGGCTACACACTCCCCATTCTGTTTATGAAGTCCATATGGGCTCATGGCGTCGTAATGCAAATGGAGACTTTTTAACTTATCGTGAAATGGCTGATCAAATGGTGCCATACGTTAAAGAATTAGGCTTTACCCATATCGAATTATTGCCTGTTACTGAGCATCCGCTTGATATTTCTTGGGGTTATCAAACAACAGGTTATTTTGCCCCTACTAGCCGTTTTGGTAGCCCTGATGATTTCCGTTATTTCGTCGATCAGTGTCATCAAAACGATATTGGTATTATCCTTGATTGGGTACCAGGACATTTTCCGAAAGACGCACATGGCTTAGCCCGCTTTGATGGTAGCGCCTTATATGAACATGCCGATCCACGCCAAGGTGAACACCAAGATTGGGGGACTTACATCTTCAACTATGGTCGAAGTGAAGTTACTAACTTCTTGTTATCCAGTGCTTTTTACTGGCTAGAAGAGTTCCATATTGACGGCTTGCGTGTTGATGCGGTGGCATCAATGCTCTATTTAGATTATTCACGTGAAGAAGGTCAGTGGGTTCCTAATCAACATGGTGGCCGTGAGAATTTAGAAGTGATTGAATTCTTAAAACACATGAATGTCGTATTACATCAAGAACATCCAGGTTGCATCATCGCTGCTGAAGAATCAACGTCATATCCAATGGTGTCTCGCCCTGCTTCTATGGGAGGTTTAGGTTTTTCAATGAAGTGGAATATGGGTTGGATGCACGATATTCTTGAATATATGCAGCAAGACAGCATTCATCGCCAATATCATCATGATTCACTGACATTTGGTTTGCTTTATGCTTTTACAGAAAATTTTGTATTGCCATTTTCACATGATGAAGTGGTGCATGGTAAAAAATCGATGGTGAACAAAATGCCAGGTGATGAATGGCAGCGTTTTGCAAACTTAAGATTGCTTTACACCATGATGTTTACTTACCCAGGTAAAAAACTATTATTTATGGGTTGTGAATTTGCTCAAGGCACTGAATGGGATTGTGAAAGTACCTTGGACTGGTACACGCTTGATTACCCGCTTCATAACGGTATGAAAACGCTAGTGAGTGATTTGAATAAACTTTATACCAATACACCCGCACTCTATCGTCATGAATTTGAGCCGCAAGGCTTTGAATGGTTAGATTGTAATGATCGCGAACAATCAATTTTAAGTTATATTCGCAGAGATGGTGCGGAGTACGTTATATCGATCTTTAACTTCACGCCAGTACCACGTGAAAGCTACCGTGTTGGTGTGCCTGAGTTAGGTAACTATAAAGTGTTATTGAACTCTGACTCTGAATTCTATGGCGGCACTAATATTGGTAACGAAGCTGAACTGACTGCCCAAGAAGTGCCTTGGTCAGATAAACCGTTTTCAATTGAAATTAACTTGCCACCACTAGCAGGTATTGTGCTTCAAAAAGTACTGTAATAAAAAAGGCGGATGAATTCTAACTTCATCCGCCTTTTTAATATTTACCTATTTACTATAGTCCTGCCTTAATACTCTTATCATTTTAATTAAATTAGTTGTAGAACGATCATGCATGCCGATTTCAGCATCATCTTCTAATAAATCAGGTAGTCCGGTAGGTCGGATAAGCGATAGCGCCATCCGACAATCCCGTAGACAAGGGAACAACTAGTTACATTATAATCATACCTTGGATGACGCTATCGCTTAGCCAAGCTACCAGCTTATCTAAGTCCTTAGTCGTGTCTTAGTTCTCTAATCATCTTAATCAAGTTAGTAGTAGAGCTATCGTGCACACCAATTTGTGCATCGTCTTCTAATAAGTCAGGCAAAATCACTTTAGCAAGCTGCTTGCCTAGTTCGACACCCCATTGATCGAATGAATTAATATTCCACACCACACCTTGCACAAACACTTTATGTTCATATAGCGCTACTAATTTACCTAACATTTCAGGCGTTAATTTAGGGAAGATTAAGGTATTACTGGGTCGATTACCAGGGAATACTTTATGCGGTAATAGTGCCTCTAAAGCTTCACCTTCAAAACCATCTTTAACTAGTTCTGCACGAACTTCTTCAGCATTTTTCCCCTTCATCAATGCTTCTGATTGTGCCAAGCCATTGGCTAACAAAATTGATTGATGGTCGCTTTCTGGGTAATGACTATTTACCGGTAATACAAAATCGACAGGAATTAACTGTGTGCCTTGATGTATTAATTGGAAATAAGCATGTTGGCCGTTGGTACCGGGGGTACCCCAAATAACCGGCCCCGTTTTGTAGCTAATGCGTTGCCCTTCACGATTAGTAACTTTACCGTTACTTTCCATATCTAACTGCTGCATATGATTAGGGAAACGCGCTAAAGAATGATCATAAGGCACAATGGCATGTGTTTGCGAACCAAAGAAATTGACATACCACACGCCTAACATACCCATAATTACCGGCATATTTTTTTCTAAAGGTTGATTACGGAAATGATTGTCCATTGCATGGCCACCATCTAGCAATCGTTCAAAGTTTTCCATACCTGTGTAAAGTGCTATTGGCAAACCAATCGCACTCCATAAAGAATAGCGGCCGCCAACCCAATCCCAAATTTCAAACATATTGTCAGTATCGATACCAAATTCTGCTACCGCTTTAGCATTAGTTGAAACAGCCACAAAATGTTTGGCAACATCTTGCTGTGAACCTGATTTTAGAAACCAAGATCGTGCTGATTCGGCATTGGTTAATGTTTCTTGTGTTGTAAATGTTTTCGATGCCACCACAAATAATGTAGTTTCTGGGTTTAGCTTTTCTAGTGTAGTACTTAAATCTGTACCATCAACATTTGATACAAAATGGACACTCATACCTTCGACTTCATATGGTTCTAATGCATCACATATCATTGCTGGACCGAGGTCTGATCCACCAATACCAATATTAACAATATCGGTCATTTTTTTGCCACTAAAACCCTGCCATTCGCCGCTATGAACTTGGTCACAAAATCGTTTCATTTGTGCTAAAACAGCATTTATTTCTGGCATTACATCTTCGCCATCGACCATGATTGGTGTATTACTACGATTTCTCAATGCAATGTGTAAAACAGCACGATCTTCCGTATGATTAATCGCTTCACCGCTATACATGCGTTCAATCCAATTAGGCATATCAACTGATTTAGCTAACTTTATTAATTTATCGATTGTCTCTTTAGTGATGCGATTTTTTGAATAATCTAGTAACAGTCCATCGCACTCGATTGTAAAACGCTTAAAACGTCCAGAATCTAAGGCAAATTCTTCACGCATTGAGGTATATTTTAGATCCGTATAGTGCCGGATCAACGATTGCCATTCTGGTATATTAATGGGTGTCATATAATTCTTCTTATTGTTTCAAATAATTAGCTAATGCATCCCAAGGAACAGTTTCTTGTTCTCCGGTTGCCATTGTTTTTACACCAACAACTTGTTGGTCTATTTCATCGTCACCTAGGATCAATGTCCAGCGTACACCACTGCGATCAGCACGCTTAAATTGATTCTTAAAACTACCACCACCGCAGTGTGTAATCAACTTCAAATTCGGAACTTCGTCACGTAGTTGCTCTGCCAACAATAATGATTGCTCTGCAGCGCGTTCGCCCACAGCAACTATATAGGCATCAGTACTTGCTATTTCAGGCAATGCATTCATTGTTTCAAGCAATAATATTAATCTCTCTAGCCCAATCGCAAAGCCAATCGCAGTAGCTGCTCGTCCACCTAATTGCGCAACCAAACCATCATATCGCCCACCAGCACAAACTGTGCCCTGTGAACCTAGTTGATCGGTCACCCATTCAAATACAGTTTTACTGTAGTAATCTAATCCCCTGACTAACCGTGGATTAACTTCATAGGCAATGCCCACGTTATCTAGTGTTTTGCATAGCGATTCAAAATCTTGTTTGGATTCCTCATCTAGATGGTCCAAAAGTTTAGGCGCGGCATCATTGAGTGCCTGCATTGCTGGATTTTTGCTATCTAATATACGTAGTGGATTACTGTGAAGCCGTCTTTGGCTGTCTTCATCTAACTCACTTTTATGTGATTCAAAATAACGTATTAATGTTTCACGGTACGCTAAACGCGCTTCTGCAGAGCCTAATGAATTAATTTGTAAGCTTAATCCTGTTAAACCCAGTTGTTTCCACAAGCGAGCGGTCATCATAATCATTTCAGCATCAATATCTGGCCCACTAAAGCCATAGGCTTCAACACCTAACTGATGAAACTGTCGATAGCGCCCTTTTTGTGGACGTTCATGTCGAAACATAGGCCCCATATACCACAAACGTTGCGTTTGATTAAGCATGCCATTTTGCATCGCTGCTCGCAAACAGCCAGCAGTGCCTTCAGGTCGTAAAGCTAAACTATCACCATTACGGTCATCAAAGGCATACATTTCTTTTTCGACAATATCGGTCACTTCACCAATTGAGCGGCAAAATAATTCTGTTTTCTCGACAATAGGAAAACGAATTTCTTGGTAGCCGTAGCCAGAAAGTACATCTTTTAATGTTTTTTCTACTTGCTGCCAATAGGGTGTTACATCTGGGAGAATGTCGTTCATTCCCCGAATAGATCGAATGATCTCTGCCACGATTAACTAATTTCCTTTATAGGTATTATTTTTTCTGGATGTTTTACTTGCTGCTGGCGCGCTATTCGACTGCGGATCTCACGTTCTAATTCATCAACCATAGATTCATTATCAACTTTATGGCTCGGCTTGCCGTCAACATACAGTAAGTTTGGTTCACCGCCGGTTAGACCGATGCCTGCTTCTTTTGCTTCACCCGGGCCATTTACAACACAACCTATTACGGCAACATCCATAGGTTCCAATATATCTTCGAGGCGCGATTCTAATTCGTTGACCGTTGAAATCACATCAAATTGTTGCCGTGAACATGAAGGGCAGGCAATTAAATTAATACCTTTATTACGAATTTTTAGGCTTTTTAATATATCAAAACCGACACGAATCTCTTCGACAGGATCAGCGGCTAGTGATACTCGAATTGTATCGCCAATACCTTCTGCCAATAACATGCCTAAACCAATGGCCGATTTTACTGACCCCGAGCGCAAACCACCAGCTTCTGTGATGCCTAGATGCAATGGTTGCTCTATTTGCGAAGCTAATTGGCGGTAAGCATGCACGGTCATAAAGACATCTGATGCTTTTAAACTCACTTTAAAATCAGGAAAATTCAAACGATCTAAGTGATCAATATTACGCATCGCTGACTCAACTAACGCTTCTGGTGTGGGTTCACCGTATTTCTTTTGTAGATCTTTTTCTAAGGATCCAGCATTAACGCCAATACGAATTGGTATACCGTGATCACGCGCACTTTCCACTACTGCTCGCACACGATCTTCACGGCCGATATTACCAGGATTAATACGAAGACAATCGACACCTAATTCAGCAACGCGCAAGGCAATTTTATAATCAAAATGAATATCGGCAACAAGCGGAATATTGACTTGTTGCTTGATCTTACCAAAGGCTTCTGCGGCATCCATACTTGGCACTGAAACACGTACAATGTCAGCACCAACATCTTGTAATGCTGTTATTTGAGCAACCGTTGCCTCAACATCACAGGTTTCAGTATTCGTCATACTTTGAACGGCAATCGGTGCATCACCACCTACTGCGACATTACCCACCATTATCTGGCGTGACTTTCTTCTAATTATTGAAGAGGTAGTCATTCCGTGGGTTCTCCTACTGAGAAGCGCGCTACATTTGAACGGATATGAGAGGCGATATCAAATTCAGCATTGTTATAACGCACGACCACCGCGGCAGCATTGCCAAGTAAGACCCGTAATGGCCAGTCCCCAGTTAATTCAACCGTTTCATCCGCTAATACTATTTTATGAAGCAATTTCTTATTATTTCGATCTGTTATCTCTACCCAACAGTCTTCGGAAAACTGCATAATGAGCATTTTAATTTCAGTTGCTATTTCTGGTTCACTAATATTGAATGCGCTGATTTGATTACTTTCTAATTGACTTTGCTTAATCGGCTGAACAAGTTTGAGCTCTTCAATAACTTCTTGCTCATCAGTATCTGCTAATTCATTAGGCACAGGTACTTCAAGCTCTGTTATTTGCTGCTCTATTACTGGTTCTTCAACGGCAGAAGTGGCTGATATTTCTTCTGCTTCAGCAAAGTTTAATGGCTCATTTTCTACAGTTGGAAGCCGTTCTACTATACTTGTACTAAAGCTATCATTAATGATTTTCTCGTTATCTGAGTCAGGTGAAATCGAGCCTATGGTAGCATCTGACGGCTGTGTTTTCTCCTGCATTTCTAGCCAATACTGATAAGCAAACCAAGCAGCGGCGAGCAGAATAATCAACAATAGCGATTTAAACCAAGCTGATCCGGCACCATTTTGATCGTTATTTCCAGAACGTTTAAAACCATCAATAGAGGGTTCTTTTGAGGTGTATTCCATATTAAACAGCGCTAACATTTCTGCATGTGGCAAGCCAAGAAAATTGACATAACTTGAGAAATAACCTCGGGCATAAGGTCTGCCGTGCAGTTTATCCCACTGATCAGATTCGAGATAAACAATATTTTCTTTCATCAGCCTTAACTGGGCGACCACTTCCGAAATAGTCACTTTTTTTGCTTCACGAGCAAGGCGTAGTCTTTCTCCTACTGTTGGAGAATAGCCACTATTTGGCTGGCTGCTATCATCAGAAATTTCTGTCATATCAATATTTCCCTTGTCTTACTTCTAGCGCTTCATTTGAATCTGGAAACTGTCCTTTTAATAACAGTGTATAACTTGCCACCTTATCTTGATTGCCTAACTTATGTTCTGTTTTAATGGCAATCAGCAATATTCTAGAAGTCCAACGAAAAACCTTACGATACCTTGCGATATAGTCTTGCGCAGCTAAATAATCAATATTTTGGTAGCTTAAATCAGCCATCTTAGACAATGATTTTCTTAAGTTTGGATTAAGTTGTAAAGCCGTACGAAAATATTTTTCAGCCAAGGTTGCATCTGGAATTTTATCAACACATAAGCCGGCATTTTCATAAGCATTTGCAGGGTTAGGATATAGCGGATCAGAAATTGCTTTTAGAAATTGCTGCTCTGATTCAGAATATCGCCCTTCTCCACACAGAAAAACACCGTAATTATTGTGCGCCTCGGAATAGTCAGGCGCCCGTGCTATTGCTTGTTTAAAATGATATTCAGCCTTTTTCATTTTAGCTAGTCGTTGATAAAGAACGGCTATTATATTGTGTGCTTCGACTAAATTAGGGTCTTGTTGTAATGCTTTTTGTAATTTTTCTAAAGCGAACTTATATTCACCTAAACGAATATATTCTGCGCCCGCCGCCGCATTTATCGCAGCTGCTTTTGAATTAGGGGCTGCATGTTGTGTTGGGCGTGTTGTTGTGCCTGTTGATTGGCATCCGGCAATCATCATCAATAATAAAATTATACCTAATCGCTTCATTGTGCTACCCGAGCCCCCGATTGCGCTTTCCTTTGTGTACGACGTGTACGATCTTGCACTTCACCTGCTAGTTGTCCGCAGGCTGCAACAATATCATCTCCACGGGTTTTACGCACGGTTGCAACTAAACCCGCATCCGATAATTGTTGTTGAAAACGGACAATTACATTTCTTGATGAACATTTATAATCTGTGCCGGGGAAAGGATTAAATGGAATTAAATTAATCTTTGTCGGTAATCCTTTCAAAATACGAATTAAATCTTTAGCATCCTGCGCCGAGTCATTAATGCCCTCTAGCATCACGTATTCAACCGTAATATGCCTGCGTTGCTGCACATCAACATAACGTTTACAGGCAGCTAATAGCTCTGCAATGGGATATTTATCATTTAATGGAATAATTTCGCTGCGCAACTTGTCATTGGCGGCATGCAATGAAATAGCTAAGCTGACATGACAATCTTCACGCAACTTATCAATCAATGGCACCATGCCTGATGTGCTCAGGGTTACGCGTCGCCATGAAATACCATAGGCTAAATCATCCCGCATCAGCTTCATTGCAGTGACGACATTATTATAATTAGCCAGTGGTTCACCCATGCCCATCATGACAACATTGGTCACAACTCGCTTACCTTTAGGATCTTTACCTAAATATTCGTTTGCTAACCACAATTGGCCAATGATTTCACTGGCATCTAGATTACGATTAAAACCTTGCTGCCCTGTTGAACAAAAGGTACATGCTAGAGTACAGCCCACTTGCGAAGAAACACATAAAGTGCCACGACCTTTTTCGGGAATATACACCGTTTCAATAGAGTTACCGCAAGATAAGCGAATAATCCATTTGCGCGTGCCGTCTTTGGATATATGTTCTTCTAAAACTTCTGGCAGCGTTATTTCAGCTTTTTCTTCTAACTTTTGTCGCAAGACTTTGCTCAAATTGGTCATCTCAGCAAAATCCACCACACGATATTGATGGATCCATTGTGCTAGTTGGCGCGCCCGGAAACTTTTCTCACCTATTTCAGCAAAAAAAGTTTCCAGACCATTAAGGTCTAACCCTGCAAGATTAGTGCGTGCCACTATAAATAACTCAGCTTTTCTTAACGAGTACGCGCACAAAGTTGATCTTCCGTGAAGAAGTATGCAATTTCACGTGCCGCACTTTCAGTTGAATCTGAACCATGTGCAGCATTTTCATCAATACTTGCTGCAAAATCAGCACGAATAGTGCCTGCATCAGCATCGGCTGGGTTTGTTGCCCCCATCAAGTCGCGGTTAGTTAATACTGCATTTTCACCTTCTAAAACTTGCACCATTACTGGACCAGAAGTCATAAAGCTAACAAGTGCTCCAAAAAATGGACGTTCGCTATGCTCAGCATAAAAGCCTTCTGCTTGGCCTTGTGTTAAGTGAATCATGCGTGCAGCAACAATTTTTAAACCTGCTTTTTCAAAGCGTGAATAAATATCACCGATTACATTTTTTGCCACAGCATCTGGTTTAATAATAGAAATAGTACGTTCGATCGCCATTGTTCATCCTCAAGATTATAAAAAGTTAAATACAAAACACGGCATTTTATCATATATAACTGACATGTTAGAACTATTGAAATATTAGGGTCTGTTGATCTTTCAGAGGCGACTATGAAAGAGCAACAGACCCTAATGATTTCTTAATACTTTGCATAAATCAAAGCACCAGTTAGAATGCATGAAATGTTCCCAATATATCGGCAGGCTAATAGCAAAAATGAGTTCATCTTTTAAACGAATCGGTCTATTTATCCGTAAGGATGATCCTGTTATGGAAAATGCGGTTGTACGTGTGACCGATTTTTTACGCAGCCGTTCACTCAGCATTGTAATCAATGAACCGATGTCCTTTTTACCAGAATTAGATGTCGTTTCAATTAATGATTTTCCACAACACTGTGATCTCACCATTGCGATTGGTGGCGATGGCACATTGTTATCCGCATCACGCGCGTTATCTGGCTCAAACTTACCTTTAGTGGGAATTAATGTAGGTCGTCTTGGTTTTCTTGCCGATGTCACCTTATCTAAACTTGAACAGCAGCTGACTGCAATCCTTGATGGCGATTATCGTGAAGATACGCGTTTTTTAATGTATGCCACCATCAATAATTCTAAAGATCCTGTGGGAAAAGCAATGAATGATGTCGTTGTTCATGCCCATCAAAGCTTACATATGATCGAATTTGAAACCTATATCAATGGGCGTTTTCTGAACAGTCAGCGAGCTGATGGTCTAGTAATCGCTACGCCTACTGGCTCGACAGCGTATGCCATGTCAGCTGGCGGGCCTATTCTTGATGTCGATTTAGATGCGCTTGTTCTGGCTTCTGTATGCCCCCATTCACTCAGTAACCGCCCCCTGGTTATTGCTGCAAATAGCGTCATTGATATTATTCTCAGTGAAAATAATACCAATACAGCCATGGCGACCTGTGATGGACGACCGGGCCATATTATGCAGCCTGGTGATTCTATTCGTATTCAACGTCACACCAGCACCATTCAATTGCTACACCAAGAAAACCATGACCATTATTCCATTCTACGTGCAAAACTTGAATGGGGTAAAAAACTAACATGATCACCGCGCTCAGCATTCGTAATTTAGCTGTCGTTGAAGATATCGAAGTAAGCTTCGAAAAGGGTATGACCTCATTAACAGGTGAAACCGGCGCAGGAAAATCAATGTTAGTGGATGCACTTAGTTTAGTCTTAGGTGACCGCGCTGATTCAAAAATGGTAAGACAAGGTAGTGAGCGGGCGGAAATAGCAGCTAGTTTTGATATTAAAAAGAATTCCGCCTTGCAACAATGGTTGCTTGATGAAGAGCTAGATGACGATGGCCAATGTGAGTTACGCAGAACAATTAACAAAGAAGGTCGTTCACGCGCTTACATCAATGGTCGTGCCGTGCAACTAGCACAGCTGCGTGAAATTAGTATTCGCAGTATCGATATTCATGGCCAACATGCGCACCAATCACTTATCCGAAGTGAAACACAACGAGAGTTATTAGATACCGTTGCAGGCACACAATCTTTGCTCGATGAGCTCGCAACACACTATCAACAATTAAAAGCCACTGAAAAAGCATTAGATACGATCAAACAACAATCTCAAGATCAAACCGCTCGCCATGACTTATTAGACTATCAAGTCACTGAATTGCAAGCGCTGAATCTTAGTCAAGATTATGTGGAACAGCTTATTCAAGAACATCAACAACGCAATAATGCATCACAATTAATTGAAGCCGCCCAATCGGCACAACATCAGTTATTCGAGCAAGAACAAGGTGCGGCCTATTCGCTAATAAGCCAGTCCTTAACTGAGATTACGCTTCATCAAGATATTGAACCTCAATTCACAAATTTAATTGAAACCCTTAACTCAACCGTTATTCAACTTGACGAAGTATCAAATGAATTACGCCATTATTTAGATACTACCGATAACGACCCTCAACGTTTACAGCAAATCGAAGTAGAAGTAGCGACATTGCATGACCAGGCTCGTAAGCATCATATCGAAATTGAGCAATTACCAGCTCATTTTGAACAGCTTCAACAAGAGCTCACCTCATTAGCCAATATCGAAGTCCATACTGAAGAGTTGCAACAACAGCAAACCCAACAAATGTCGGCATGTCGAGATCTGTGCAATAAAATCACTAAAAAGCGACAACAAACAGCGGCCCCATTAGCTAAAAAAATTAGTCATTCTATTCAAGAGCTCGCAATGCCAAGCGGCCAAGTTGAATTTATCGTGTCGCCGATGGCAAATGACAACTTCAATGAAACAGGTGCAGATAACATTCAGTTACTTGTCACTGCTAACCCCGGTCAGCCGGCAGGCGAATTGGGCAAAGTAGCTTCAGGCGGAGAATTAGCTCGAATTAGTCTGGCAATCCAAGTTGTCACCGCTAGTAGCCGGAGTGTGCCTACATTGGTGTTTGATGAAGTGGATGTAGGTATTGGTGGGGGTATTGCTGAGATCGTCGGTAATCATCTGCGAAAACTTGCTGAAAACCGTCAAGTTATTTGCATCACTCATTTACCGCAAGTTGCTGCTCAAGCGCATCAGCAACTACAAGTGAGTAAAACTAACCTAAAAGATAGCACCCATATTGATATTACTGCTCTTGATAAAAAGCAGCGTATTGAAGAAATAGCACGAATGTTGGGTGGCGTAACGCTAACAGAAAAAACACGGCTCCATGCTGAGGAAATGTTAGATAAATCAGCTTGTTAATCACTCATGCATTTAACTTGACTATTGCCCACATAGGCTTTGCTCAATAGCGGTAATATTCTATCGATCGCTTTTAATAAATAGTGATTTTCATTGCTCTGATAAATTTGCTGCCTTAATTCGATTAACTCATGCACCAATTTATTAGCTATAGTGGGTGTGATTAATGGGCCATCATAAAAATTATCCCATAAGCAATTGAGTTGAGGATATTTCCCCTCATCATTGATGAGTTCAAAAAGTCCTTCTTCATGATGGTCTATGAAAGTATTTTCTTCACCTAAATAAAAATCAAATGCCATTTTATTTCTGACATTTTTTGCAAATGCCGTATATATATAAAGCATGGTCAGTCATTTCAAAGCCTTTTTTCTTAGCAATTTCTCGCTGACGCTGCTCAATCACTTCATCGACAAATTCTTCAATGCCATTACAACGCACGCATAATAGATGATCATGATGCGAGCCATCTTCTAACTCAAATACGGCATGGCCGCCATCGATACTGAGCCGTGAAACTAGGCCAGCCCCTTCAAATTGCGTTAAAACACGGTAAACCGTAGCAAGACCAATTTCTTCGCCCATTTCTAACATAGCTTTATAAACATCTTCAGCACTTAAGTGTCGCTGCTCTGCTGTTTCGAGGATCTCTAATACTTTTAATCTTGGCAAGGTAACTTTTAGGCCGGCTTTTCTTAAGTCTTGGCTTTCCATTATAAATACGCTCTCTCAAACTAAGGTTATACCTGTGGCCATTCAAGCTGCAGGTTCCCATTGCGTCGTCACTCCCACACATGCTTTAAAAGGAAGATGTCTTGTTTGTATTCAGATTCCTGCTAACGGAATGACGGGATGGTAAAACTTGCAAATGTAGGTTTCAAGTTATTTAGCTATAGCGTATCATTTCAGTTTGGAAATTAATATAGATATTGAATATAAATGAAAACTTTTCTCATTTGCATCCTTGCAAGCTTCACCGTATTTATTAGCGCGTGTAATAAAGACAAGATCCCCGGTGTTTATCGCATTGACATTCAACAAGGTAACGATGTTACCCAAGATATGATTAATCAGCTCAAACCTGATATGACTAAAAGCCAAGTGACCTACATTATGGGGACACCACTTCTAATTGATACTTTCCATCCAAATCGCTGGGATTATATCTATAGTTTCCATCCAGGAAATGACAGCCGTGAACAGCGCCGCATCACACTGTTTTTTGAGAATGACCTATTAGACTATGTTGAAGGTGATACCCGAACAGTAGCGCGTGAAGACTTACCGCAATCAAATAAAGAAAGTGAAAATGTCATTGTGCCTTTGACTGAGAAGAAAACAGGGTTCTTTCGAGGCTTATTGAATACAATCGGTTTGGGTGGCGATAGTGAGCCTGATATAATTAATGATAATACTTCTACTGAAGAAACGGGTGAAGATGTGGACAAAGCGGTAGAAGAAGAATCCTAATTTACGGGTTCAAACGCACCTGTTTGTGAATTAAAATAAAGTAGCTGACCTGTAGGGATATCAAAGTACCAACCATGTAAGCTAAGCGTACCCTGCTCTACTTTCTCGCGAATACAGTTAAATGTCATTAAGTTCGCTAATGACTCTAAAATTGCACGCTGTTCACATGCTTTGATTTTATCTTCCTGTGATGAACTTGATAACTTATTAATTACCCAGTCTTTTGATGGCTTAGCAATTGACATCCAATGATGTAAAAACTGAGATTGCATTTCATCCCCATCATCATGCCATAAAGCATTAATACCACCACAGTTTGCGTGGCCCATAATAATAATATTTTCTACTTCTAGGCTATTAGCCGCAAATTCTAAGGCGGCACTTGTACCATGGTGATGTCCATCATTTTCACAGGGTGGCACCAAATTTGCCACATTGCGCACAATAAACAAGTCACCAGGATCGCAATCGGTCACAATGGCAGGGTCAACACGTGAATCACAACACGCTATCATCATAGTCTTTGCTGGTTGCCCCGAAATCATACTGTCATAAAGGCGTCTATCATCTCCAAAATATTGTGCTTGAAAACGTTTGAACCCATCAATTAACTTTTGTGTTTTTGCCATTTTATCTCAAGAATTGTAAAAAAGGATTACTGGTCAGTTCTTGCGCCAGCGTAGTAACCGCTCCATGGCCACTGTGAACCTGTAGCTTACCAGATAACTTCATTAGCTTTGCTAAACTTTTTTGTGCGAGGATAGGATCCCCCATTGGTAGATCCGTTCTGCCGACACTTCCTGCAAATATTGTATCACCGACAAAGATATTCGATTCATCGTAATAGCAACCCTGACCGGGAGTATGGCCTGGCGCTGAAATAAACTGCAATGTTGTTTCACCTAACTGAATTACATCGCCATCATCAACAAGATGATCAATTCGACCACAAGGACGATTCATATGAGGCGCACCAAACCATGTCCCCTGCTCCGGTAATGTTTCAAATAAAGGTATTTCTAATCTAGGTAGATATGTAGGCACATCGAACACTTTCTGCAAAGCGACTAAAGCGCCTGCATGATCAAGATGTGCATGTGTTAGCAAAATCATTTGAACATCGGGGCTTGGCTGTAACGCTTGCAGGCGCTCAACTAAATCATCACTTTCCCCTGTATCAATAACCGCGCAGGCTCCCGTTGCCGCATCTTTAATTAAATAGGTGTTCACCTGAAATGCCCCAACGGTGAGGCATTTAACTTCAATCATTTATTTATTGCTGTCATACCATTTTTTCTGGCCTTGACGCGTAGCTTCAAGGTTAGCTTCATACCATTTCTGCTTTTCAGTTTTTTTACGTGTCAGTGCAAGATTTGCCATAAACCATTTTTGTTTGGCATCAGCATACTGATCTACATGTGTATTTGCTTCATACCATTTTTTATTGTCCATATTGGTTCTAGCAAGTTCAAGATTTGCTTTATACCATTTTTTCTTCTGATCCATATGTGGATCAGCGTGTATATTTGCTTCATACCATGGTTGACCTGTCTGATTTGTCGGTTGCTGATTCGCCTCATACCATTTTTCTTGCTTTGCATGCGCCATTTCAAGATTAGAACGGTACCACTTTCTCTTTATTTCCATATGAGGATCAAATTGTGTATTAGCTTCATACCATGGTTGGCCTGTTTTTTCTGTTTGTTGCTCGTTAGCCTCATACCATTTTGTACGTTCTTCTCGAATTGAATCTACCGCAGCTTTTAGGTTCGCTTCATACCATTTTTTCTTAGCATCTAAATGACCAGCCAGATTAGCTTCATACCATGGCTTTCCTGTATCAGCTTTGCGCGTTTCATTGATTTCATACCAATGTTTTTGAGGCAATGTTGTCGCCACCTTTTCATTCGCTTTATACCATTTTTTTCGGCTTTCACGTGCTGCCTTTAAGTTAGCTTCGTACCATTTTTTTTTTATATCGATTGTAGTTGTCATTGTAGCTACCTCTCTGCTAATTCATTACCTTGATAGTACATGATATCTCGAGGTAACTACAAGCAATAAAACGGCTTATTGCGAGCCACATCTCAATCACGTTTTTTTATAATTTACTTGTTCACGTTTATTCAAAACAGTGTAATTCTGATTTTAACTGCTGCAACATGCTGATTTGTTGCTCCACATTTAACATGCGCCGACTTTCTTTTTCTTCAACCAGTGATGAATAGGTCAAATATCCTAAGCCTAGCAATCCACCTACAATCGGGACTGAATCTGCTGTAATCAGTGTGACAGCGATGGTATTAGTATCGTCTTCATAGAACTTATCTTTGTAGGTATAACGATAAGGATGCAAATAACGAATTGTATTATCCAAATCAATGCAATTTAACTGTTTGTCTTGTTGTGATGCTTCTACTATCGGCGGTTCAAAATAAATAGGCTCAATAGGTATCGGCGGCATCGGAACATCGGCTTCTACTGCTGATAAAAATAGCATTAAACTAACTACTACTATAGCTCGTAAAGATTTCATTTTGATAACACTCCATAAATTTATAGCATAATGAGAGCTTCTCATGATAAGTATTTTTGTTAAGACAGTGCGAAAAAGACAACTCGTTCTAAACCCTCATATTTATGTTATCGGCAGCTTAAGCCTAAACTCTACCCCTTGTTGCCAATTATGGGCGGTGATCTGTCCACCATGTAATTCAGCGATCAGTTTGACAATATATAAACCCAAGCCCAAATGAGGTACAGGTGATTGCGTAACAGCCTCACGAATAGAAACCATCGGCTGAAATAATTGCTGCTCCATACCTTCAGGCAAATGTGGGCCTGAATTCCTTATTGTGAGCACTCCTGCCGCTGACCTGCTACTTTTTTCAAGGCTTATCACTATTGCTGTTTTAGGCAAATGAAAATCGACCGCATTGGCAATCAATTTATCCAGCATTTGCACAATTAATTCTTGGCAGCCATTTACCATAATACCTTCTTCTACTATAGTTAACTCAAATGTGACCTGCGGATGAAGATCTTGGTATACCGGTGTGATATTTTGCAGTAAAGCTGTCAAATCAAATTTTTCTAAAACGACATTATTAACGGTTTGTTCTAATCGGCTTGCCTCACTCATTCGAGCAATAATATTATTAAGCCGCTCACTGCCTGAACGAGCGCGATCAATATAAATTTGGCTATCCTCAGGAGATTGCTCCAAATGCTCTAATGACGTTCTAATCACTGCTACAGGCGTGCGCAGCTCATGTGTCAACCGCGATGATAGGGCTTCTAGGTAATGCGTATATAAACCTAAACGCTCAAAAAGTTGTTCAAATCCTTGGCGTAATTCACCTAATTCGTCATATTCTTCACGTTGTGCCAATACGCCTGACACGCGACCCTCACCACTCACTACAGCAGAAACATCACGGTTTAATCGCCTAATTCTAAAAGAAAGACGGCTAGCAAAACCGATTAGGACAATCAGTGCTAACGCCATCACCCATAAGCTAGTATTGACTAAGGTTTTGACCGCTTTATTCTGTAGCCCCATAATAGTATTAGTATTTTTTTCTGCTACGATAGTAGCAACCGTTATCCCGTCTATCAAAATAGGCTGGGCTGCCACAATTACCGTTTGCTTACTATCTTTTACCTTCCGACGCTCTGTTTCTGCTATACCTTTGAGTGCTGCTTGCACCGCATTGCCTCTAAAAACAGCTTGTTCATGCCGTAATGACTCATCATCTGACACAGCCGTTTCTAAAAAAAGATTATAAAAAAAATCTGTCAGTGAATTGAACGGTTGCTCGGCGACCAAAACTTCACCTTGGCCTGCGCTAGCGAGTGTATTGCGTTCATTATCAATTAACCAAATTCTGGTACCCTCTGTAGCCATCTCTGACAGTGCTTCTGCTAACTGTGTAGAAGGTAAAAGTAAATCAGCAAAAAGTGCACTATCTCGTACATCACCTATTCCAATGACTTGAGGTTCTGCTTCATTTTTATCTACATCAATAACCGCTATCGCTATGGATGAATCAATCATTGCTTCAGGCAAGGCAAGCTCTAAGCGATAGCCATAAGGTGATAGCTGCCATGCTGCCTGAATACCACTTTGTCGCCCAATAACCACGGGGTCGAGATAACTTCCAATATATTCAAAGGCGTTAATCTGCCCTGGTGCACTTGCTGTTAATAAATAGCGACGAACGCGCTGTTTATGGTCCACAACCGCCAATACAATAGCATCGCCACCATGCCTATTTGAACTATGTGGATTTCGAAATACAATCGAATCATCAGCCACATCTAATAGCATCATTAACGACCGTTGCTGTTTTGCCCATAGATATCGTGCCGTCACATCTTGAGGATCAATTTTGTGCCCATAAGATAGTTGGTTGGTGGCAGGAAGTGTCGTCATTAAGCCATGAAGGGCTTTCCATTCACTTTTGTAACCATCAATCTCAATGGGAGTAGAAAGTGTTGATACTGCAATTTTTTGTGTTCGTGTTTTATGATCTAAAAGTTCAGATCTCTCAATTAAAGGATCAGAATATTGTGCCATTAATATGGCACTGGCTTTGGCAATAGTCGCCATCGACTGTGCTTGCTGCTGTTGCAACAAGTCTTCCATCGCTTGAATATAACGTACTCCCAGCCAAGGTAAAAGTAATAACACCAATGAAACCAGTAATAGCTTACTTCTTAATTTTAATTTTATTGTTGGCCAAATACGCATTAATAGTTGTTATATACCCAAATTACTTGAAGATGCAGATTTCAGAGCTTAGCACGAAGGTCAGAACAAGGCGCAATGTGAAGGCAATGACTAGTCCTTGTCGAGCATTGTAACGCAGTGCTGGCATTCGTGCTAAGCTCCCGCAGGGCAAGAGGATAAACCATTATCTTCGTCGTTATAAAACTTAGAATTAGAACGACTAATTCCTGCGTTTTATGCCTAGAATATAATGGCTTCTTCTCTTGCTGAAACCTGCATCTTCAAGTATTTTGGGTATATAAGGAGGCTCTGATTAAGCTTGCTCAATCCAACGATACCCCAAACCATATACCGTTTCAATTGCGGAGAACTCAGTATCAACGGTTTGAAATTTCTTACGGATCCGTTTTATATGTGAGCTAATAGTGTCCTCATCAACGTAAATATTAGCCGCCTGCATTAATTGCTCCCGTGTTTTAACATGCCCTACAAATCGCACTAAGGCATGCACCAACCAAAATTCTGTCACGGTTAACGCTACAGGCTTACCGTTAAAACTCACTGTCATCCTATCTGCATCTAATACTAAATCACCTTGGCTAATCAAATCTTCTGCTACAGCGGGCGTTTTCATTAATTCTAAGCGACGAAATAAGGCCGCAATACGTGCTTGTAAATGTGATAAGCCGATATCCTTAGTCAAATAATCATCCGCGCCAAGGCGAAACCCCGAGACGGTATCTAGCTCATTATCTCGCGCAGTAAGAAAAATAATCGGTAATGTTTCAGACATGGCTCTTAGATCGCGACATAAATCAAAACCACCTTCAGGTTCATCATTCAAACCGATATCAATAATGGCTAATTCGGGCAAGCGCTCTTGAAAAGCCTCATAGGCTGACTTTCTATTAGCATACGTTGATACCTCATAGCCTTGCCGTCTTAGCGCTTCAGCATAGTTATCTCTAATATCCGGTTCATCTTCTACAATTGCGATCCTACGCCCCATTATTTTCTCCCCTTTGCCATATTTCTGCCTTATTTTATCGCCACATCGCCAAGTTCATGACCTGTTGTTGCCATTTCACTGCGGTTAAATAGTCACCACTCGGCGCAGAAATGGAGTTCAACATTTTCCTCTATTTGCACAGTTCCAAGTGTCATGGATGACCCGCTGAACCAATAACAATACAAAGGATCTTAATTATGCACACAAAAACACTATTATGCAGCTTACTACTCATCGCTAGCCCTGCAATTATCGCAACCCCAGTTTACCAGCCTGAATCCGCTGACAGCTCACATCATGAAGCCACTGTTGGCGGTGTTGGCTTAGTTGCGGGTTCACTTATTGCCGGTCCGTTTGGCGCCATTATTGGAGGTTCTCTAGGCGTTTTAACAGGCCACCAGCAAACTCAGACTGAAACTATAACAGAGCAACAACATTTTATTACAGCCTTAGAAAAGGATCTTGACATAATTAGCACTGAGTTATCACAATCACAATCTAAAATATCCCGGTTAGAGTCCAGTAAGCAGCAATTACAGACTGATTTTGATCTGTCACAACAAAACCATAATGACAATACTAAACAGATTATAAATAGCTATCAGCTTGATGTGTACTTTCTAAGTAATAGTGATATTGTTCATTCGCACGCACAGCAAGGTTTATTACTGTTAGCTGAGCTATTAAAATCTAATCCTAATATTAAAGCGAATATAGAAGCGCATAGTGATTGGCGCGGTAGCAATGATAATAATTACAAATTAGCTAAAACCAGACTTGATTCTGTTGAAAAGTATTTAGTTATGAAAGGTGCTAATAAGATGCAATTCTTGACGACAAATTATGGTGAAAGCAACAATATGAATAATGGTTCATGGGGAGAAGAATTATTTTATGACCGAAGAGTCACGATTACGCTAAATTTATATACTCACTAGCATTAGTATGGGTCAGTATTACTGGCATTAATACTGACCCACGCCCATCATTTCATTAGCTTATTTAATTTAATAAAGAAAAAACAATTATGCTGAGTACGTGATAATATATTTACTAAGACGTTTATCCAAAACTTATTTACTCGTTATGGAGCTCAAATAATGATTGATTATAGCTATGATGAAAAGCGTGATTTTGCCAGAATGAGCATAGATACGCAGGTGGCATATACCGTCAAAAGTTCTTCTGATACAACTCATCATGGGACTAGCCATGATCTTAGTGCAACAGGGTTGGCAATGACAACTGATTATAAACTTGCGGTGGGTGATGAAATAGAAGTTGTGATGAATGCTACTGATGAACGCCTCCCGCCTTTTATTGCAGATGGTAAGGTGTTACGTGTCGCTAATAACGATAATAAAACGTTTGATATCTCAATTTCATTAACCGTTAAATAAAGTTCTAAATCCAATAACTTGATTTAGTCATAACCTTAGACATAAGACCCATAACTAATTTTACTGGTTTGGGTAATTTGGCACCGCCCGCTTGTAGAGCAATAGTGCCATGGTGAAGTTCGTCAATCTTCATTTGTTCTAGAATAGCTCGGCTTTTTCGGTCCTGTTTGCTGATGCTGGATAAATGTTCATCCAAATGATGTACAACTTGTTTTTCTGTTTCAGCAACAAAACCCAAACTCCATTTATCGCCTATTTTTCCTGCCATAGCACCAATAGCAAAGGAACCGGCATACCATAATGGGTTTAAAATGCTTGTATGCCCGTCAAGTTCATTAATACGCTGCTGACACCAAACTAAGTGATCATTCTCTTCTATTGCGGCCTGCTCCATTGCTTGCCTAACATCGGGCAACTTAGCGGTAAGGGCTTGCCCTTGATATAAAGCTTGTGCAGAGACTTCACCTGCATGATTTATTCGCATTAACCGTGTTGAATAAGCTTGCTCTTGTGCGGTTAAGGATTCATCCTCAATATCACTACTAGGTATTGGGCGAGCGGTGGTTTCTGGTCGTCCAAAGACTGTTCTAAGGGCCTTGTCTGTTTCAATAATTAGGCTATCTAATAAAGTGGGAATTTGCACTGACATATTCAATACCTTTTCAATCTCATACTTGAATATAGTATATACCCAAAATACTTGAAGATGCAGGTTTCAGCAAGAGAAGAAGCCATTATATTCTAGGCATAAAACGCAGGAATTAGTCGTTCTAATTCTAAGTTTTATAACGACGAAGATAATGGTTTATCCTCTTGCCCTGCGGGAGCGGCTTTAGCCGCGATCAGACTATTAATCGATGAGATCTTGATTCGCGGCTAAAGCCGCTCCCACAAAACACTAACTATCGTTAGTGCCTTTATCAAAAAACTCTTTTAATGTTTTCGCCAATTCTTTTGGTTGAAATTTAGGCACATAGGCATCTGCCCCCACATTTGTGCCCATACTCATATTGGCTGCCGCAGTTAATGATGAATGCATAATAACGGGTAAATGTTGCATTCGCGGATCTGCCTTAATTTTCTGTGTTAATACATAACCATCCATTTCTGGCATTTCTACATCCGTCAATACAAGCTCGACTTCACTGGTAATATCCAGCCCTTTTTCTTCACACTTTATTGCTATATTTTTCAACATTTTCCATGCTTCTGCACCATTAACTGCGCTACGGTGAGCAACACCCAAGTGATCAAGTGCTTTTGTAATCTGCGAGCGAGCAACCTTAGAATCATCAGCAAATAATATAGAATGATTACCTTCCAGTTTATCAATACCTCCAAATAAATTCTCTTCTTCGTAAAAACCACCTGCGTCTGCCAAGACTTTTTCAACATCCATAATCATAACTAATCGGTTATTATCCAGCTCAGAAACAGCTGTAACCAATCCCCCCATCCGTTTTGATAACAGAGGAGGCGGCGCTTTTACTTGCTCCCAGTTCAGGCGCTGAATGGTATCAACCGAGTTAACTAAAAAACCTTGTACATGAGTATTGTATTCAGTAATCATCAAAATCTTAGGTTCATCTGTTGATGTTAAATTACAAAATTTTTGTAAATTAATAATAGGTACCATATCGTCCCGTAGACTCACAAAGCCCTCAACCCCGTCAGGCATTTCAGGCGCACTGGTTATTTCAGGAATATTTAAAACCTCTCGCACCTTAAAGACGTTAATACCAAAAACTTCATCTCGCCCAGTATCATCATTCGTCCCTAAGCTAAAAAGTAAAACCTCCAAATGGTTTGTGCCCGCCAACTTAGTACGTTCATCAATGGAATCGATCAGTGTAGCCATGTTAAAATTCTCTATAAAGTCATTAAAGTTGATGTATCTTGCCGCTTTTTCGGCAATTATTGCCTGATGTATATCAAACCAGCATTTATTACACCGTTCATACGTTAAGCACTTTTTACCGTGCAAAAAGCACGCCTAATTCTGCTATTAGTAGAGAAAACATTAGATTTTCTTAGATTTAGTATAGAATGATGACTTATACCCAATAAGATACCGCCGAGTAATATCTTCGGTTTTCAATAAAAAACAAAGACAATCAGAACCATGAGCAAAAAAAAATCTAACGATCCTTATTCTAAGCGCGAAGCGGATAAATATGACAACCCCATTCCCAGCCGTGAATTTATTTTAGAAATACTTAAACAAAATAACCGTCCATTATCACGGCGTAGTATTTCAAAACTGCTTGGTATAAAGGGTGAACAAAAAACTGAAGCACTTCGTCGTCGCCTTCGCGCCATGGAGCGTGATGGCCAACTATTGCGTAATCGTAAAAATGCTTACGGTATCGTATCTAAAATGAACCTTATAACTGGGCGAGTAATGGGACACCCTGACGGTTATGGTTTTCTTATTCCCGATGAAGGTGGCGATGATTTATTTTTAAGTGATCGTGAAATGCGTGTAGTTCTTCATGGTGATAAAGTCATCGCGAGAGTAACTGGAACAGATCGCCGTGGTCGTAAAGAAGGTGCTATTGTCGAAGTCATTCAACATGGCAATGAACGTATTGTTGGTCGCCTTATTGCCGATGCAGGTATGTTTTATTTAGTGCCAAACAATCGCCGTATTAGTCAGGATATTTTAATTCCTCCTTCAGCGTTAATGGAGGCAACAGAAGGTCAAATTGTTGAAATAGAAATTACCGAGCATCCTAATAAACATCGTTCTCCGTTAGGGAAGATAGTCAATGTATTGGGCGACCACATGGCACCGGGAATGGAAATTGACATTGCCCTGCGTGCTTTTGACTTGCCACATGTTTGGCCTATTGATGTTTTAAAACAAGCAGAAGCTTATGGCAAAGAAATACCTAAATCCGCCACTAAAGATCGTTTAGATCTCCGTTCATTACCATTAGTCACCATTGATGGCGAAGATGCTCGCGACTTCGATGATGCCGTTTACGCTGAAAAATTAGACTCGGGCAACTGGAAACTATGGGTTGCTATTGCCGACGTCTCTTCGTATGTTGAAACAAATACACCATTAGATAATGAAGCACATCAACGTGGTACATCTGTTTATTTTCCAAGCCAAGTTATCCCCATGCTACCAGAGGCGCTATCTAATGGCTTATGCTCATTAAACCCTGAAGTAGATCGTCTCTGCATGGTGTGTGAAATGGTGCTCAATACCGCTGGTGAAATTGAATCTTACCAATTTCATCAAGCCATTATGAACTCTAAAGCGCGACTTACATATACTGACGTTGCCGCAATGCTTGTTGATAATGACAAAACATTGCATCAAAAATATAACGCAGTTTTGCCTGGCTTAGAAACCATGTATGACTTATTCAAAGTTATGTTAACAACGCGTGACCAGCGTGGCGCGATAGATTTCGCCATGACCGAAACACAATTTATTTTTGATGATAATCGTAAACTAAAAGCCATTACACCTCGTGAACGTAATGATGCTCACCGTTTAATTGAAGAGTTTATGGTTGCGGCCAATGTGGCTGCTGCCCGTTTTTTATTATCGCACCAGCTTCCCACTTTATTCCGTGTTCACGAAACACCTTCTGAAGAAAAACTCTCGGGCTTACGTGACTTCTTAGGCGAATTAGGCTTATCGATAGGCGGTGGTAGCGAACCTACACCAGCACACTATGCCGAACTACTTAATAAGGCCAAGAAACGGCCTGATGCACACCTTATACAAACAGTGATGCTACGCAGCTTGAAACAAGCCGTTTATAGCCCTGATAATGCGGGTCACTTCGGTTTGGCATTAGATGCTTATGCACACTTCACCTCGCCCATCAGGCGTTACCCAGATTTATTAGTGCATCGCGCTATTCGACATATTATTTCGAAGACTAAAAAGGCTTGGCCTTTATCGCATGAAAACATGCTGCAATTAGGCGAACATTGTTCAATGACATCACGTCGTGCAGACGAAGCAACACGCGATGTCAGTGATTGGCTAAAATGTGAATTTATGCAAGATCGTGTCGGCGAAGTGCATGAAGGAATTATTAGTGGCGTAACTGGTTTTGGCTTATTTGTTGAGCTCAGTGATATGTATATTGAAGGTCTCGTACACGTCACATCACTGAAAAATGATTATTATCAGTTTGATTCAGGCGCACATCGTTTAACAGGAGAGCGGTCAGGGAAAACCTATCGGCTTGGCGATAAAATTCAAGTAAAAGTTGTTCGTGTTGATCTTGATGAAAAGAAAATCGATTTAGAACAGGTTTAAAGTAAGCTTACTTAGGATTTATACTCAAAACGCTTGACCTAAATAATAAAGAACGTAGAATACACACCTTAACTTTACCAGCACTTCTACAGAGCAGGTAAATTTACAAAGACAATGGTGAGTGTAGCTCAGTTGGTAGAGCCCCGGATTGTGATTCCGGTTGTCGTGGGTTCGAGCCCCATCATTCACCCCATTTCTTTTAAGATTATATTATTTTTTCCTTGCCTTAAACCAAGGTCATCCGTATAATCTGCGTTCTTCAAGCCGGTGTAGCTCAGTTGGTAGAGCATCTGATTTGTAATCAGAGGGTCGTAAGTTCAAGTCTTATCTCCGGCTCCATTAATATGTAATAAATATCAAAGCCTTAGCTGATAAAACAGTTAGGGCTTTTTATTGCCTGAATCGCCCCTTATTAGCTTAACTGGTTTTAGTGGTGATATATCTCTTTGCGGTGTCCTAGTCCAACCACCAGCACGATAAATTCGCTATCTTGTAGTTCACAGATCACGCGATAGTTACCAATTCGATAACGCCATAAACTGGCAAATTGGCCTTTCAATGATTTGCCTAATTGTCGTGGATCATCTAAAACTTCAACACGTTTACGCAAATAGTCAGTGATCTGTTTGGCTTCGCGACGATCTAACTTTTTTAATTGTTTGGCGGCATCATCGGTCAACTCAATCTGCCAAGTCAAGATCACGCTCCACTTCGTCTAGTGTGTACGTTTTCTGTTCTCCACGTCTTACGGCTTCTAGCGTCTTTTCTGCCAAATAAATATCTTCAAGATCTTCAAGGTGCGTTTCTATGGCTTCCCTAATGTAATATGTCGCTGTTCTGCCTGTTTGTGTTGCTAATGCTTGAAGGCGTGAATAAGTGTCATCCTCAAGTCTTACGGCTGTTTGTTTGCTCACAATAATATCTCCATAATATTTCTGGTATACAAGTATATCACCATCATACCTAATACGATCAATTGCTTCTTCACCCTCAACTAAATAACGTTATCTTTTTAGGTTGCTTTAGCATTAATAAAGCGGCCTATTTTATTGATATTCTCTCTCAAGGTATCAGTCTCGGTTGTTATATACCCGTTATCATTGAACATGCATGTTTATAGTGCGCATAATGGTTGTGATAGCAAGGCATATTATTGATGTAATAGTCGCTCTATTGCTCAAGAATATAACACCGCTAGCGCAATCAGGATGGGGACTAGAAATCTGCAAGTTCATTGGTCACGGGTATATACCCGTGACCATTCAATCTGTAGCCCGCCTAACTTGTAATCAGAGCGTCGTAAGTTCAAGTCTTATCACCGGCTCCATATATGAAAAAGCCCTAGCATTTTTGTTAGGACTTTTTTATTTTCCAAATCATAGGGTAATGTTCATTCCTAAACTTATCTTTTTCTATTTTTAAAATGATCTTACTTAGTTACCAAATTTATACTAGTTCAGCTGTTCTGAATAAAACTTTATAGTTCGATTCACTCCCTCATCTAAAGGAACTTTAATATCCCAATTTAAAGATTTCTTTGCAAGGCTATTGTCAAGAACATTCACTGGGACATCAACATTCCTTCCTTCTAAGTAAACCCTTTTGATTTGCTTCCCAATTAAATCTTCAATTTTATCTAAGATTTCATTCAAGCTAACCCCTTGCCCGCTGCTCACATTCATTACCCGTTGGACACCAGCATAATTGATTGATTTTATCAGAGCCTGACTCACATCAGAGACATGAATATAATCACGAATAACGCTGCCATCGCCCCAAATTTCAACCTCTTGCCCAGACAATGCGCAGCCAATGAAAACGCCAATAACACCCTGCATTGCTTTTATTCTCTGACCTGCGCCATATGGATTTGAAAGACGCAATACGGTATACTCAAGACCATACAATTCATGAAAAAGATGAAGGTACTTTTCAATTGCCAATTTACTAATGCCATATGAGCATATTGGATTAGTAGAATGCAATTCATTAATTAATTCTGCCTCTGGAACCCCATAAATAGTACCGCCAGAAGATGTAAAGACAATTTTTCTAACACCATTTTTTTGGGCTAGTTGTAGCATCATGATCGTCCCAACAACATTGCTTTCCACGTCATAAATAGGATTATCATTCGAGGTTTTAGGAATAGTTGTTGATATTAAATGGAAAATAATATCGCAACCTTTGACGGCCGTATCAACATCACATTCGTTAATAAAATCCCCTTCAAAAAATTCAACCTCAGAGGGAATTTCACTTTTATTTTTCAGTGGTCTATCGAAGATTCGTACACTATAGCCTTGAGACAATAAGTTTCTACAAAGATCAGCCCCCAAGAACCCATTCCCACCAAAAACCAGACACTTCATACCCTTTCCTCTACCACTATTTAATGACTAAACCAGCTGTTCGACTGAACTAATTTATCTCAAAATTTGTAAGCATGATTTCATAGTTTCAAATCCTATCTAGATAGAAAAAACCTAGCATTTATATTAGGGCTTTTTTTCTTTTAATCTAACCCATTTAAAGATGTAATCTAGCGACCACTTCGTTGCCAGTACCTTTGTATTCTAGCTCATCGAAACTGAGCTTATTTGAAATAGCAATTCCTCGACCATGAGGGTCCATTAATCTTGCTGGATCAAATTCCATATATTTTTCCCAGTCAAATCCGGCACCTTGATCTTTTACAGTAAATATAATCATGGTTTCTAGTAACTCAAACTGTACTGTTACATATCTATCTTTATACTCAGGCATATTCAGCCTTTGTTGTATTTCTTGGTTATGCGTTCCCTGCACTGTGAATACTGTTTTTTCAGCATAATCAATCGCTAAATTACCATGTTCTACTGCGTTCACCATTAATTCAGTTAAACCTGTAATAACCTTATATGGTTCGGGATAATTTTCGCTTAATAACGACGCTAACGCATGAGCTTCATGAATAGTTTTAAATTCAAATGTTGCCTCTTTCATTAAGGCCAAGCCAATTCTATTTTTAACTCTGTGCTTATAACTAATTTGATGTCTAACTGCAGAGTCTACAACTGTTATTAAAAGTGCTTTATCTAAAGGTTTACTAATGTAATATTGCGCTCCAGCATCGATATATTCATCACCCTCTGTTTGTAAGATAACAGTGCAATGCAACTCATCATGTTGCATTATCTTTTTGGTGAGTTCTACGCCATCCATTTCAGGCATCGCTTTATCTAATAAGATAACATCAAATTTATCTGGTTCATTACTTAATAATTCCCAAGCAGCTATACCACTCTCAGTCATACTCAATTGATAATTTTGACCGTCTAATATATCAACAATCAGATCAATATTGCTGGATTCATCATCAACAATCAATATCTGCGATTTTATATCCATTCAAAATCCTTATAAGCTCAAGCTCAATTTAGAAAAATTTCTCAGCACATCTATTGCTTCTACATTTAATTCTTCAGCCCCTTGCTGGCTATCTGACTCAGTATAACAGCGAAGCTCAGGTGCATTCCCGGATGGGCGCAGGTGCACTATATCATTATTAGTAAAAGTAATTCTTAATCCATCTGTTGTATTTATAGTTTTAGCTTGTCCTGCCATTTTAAAGTGGGACTGAATAGCCGCTTGCTGTTCATCCCAATTGCCTTCTATCAGTTTCTTGATGATTTGTTGACTTAATAATGTGGGGATTTCCTTAATTCTATCACTATGCGTATAACGCTGAGGCAACGTCGTTAGTAATTCTGAAATCGTAAGTTGTTGTTGCGCAGCGAGCAGGATAATAGCAAGGGGCACAATCACTGCATCTCGTGTAGGCAATGGCGATAAAACGTTGCCATTTTGTTTAAGTGATGTTTGTTGTAAGAAACCGCCATTAGCTTCATACCCCACCACACACTTATGCTGATCACTGCTTTGCATTGCTTCAATTACATAAGGAGAACCAATTTTTGTTCTGATGACCTCATCAAAATAGTTGCTTTTTTCCACTGCTGAGTTACTGCTTACCGGCGTAACAACACTATCCGCGGCTAAGTAGTTTGCACATAAAATACCCGCCACATCACCTCGAAGCCAATTGCCCTTTTCATCACTGACCAGTGGCCGATCGCCATCACCATCGGTTGATATGATGCAATCAAATTTATATTGTTCGCTCCATTGTTTTGCTAAAGCAATATCTTCAGGCCGGATCGCTTCCGTATCAACCGGCATAAAGGTATCTGTTCTAGCTAAAGAAGTTACACTTGCCCCTAATTGCTGCAAAATTTCTTTTAGACAATCTCGTGAAACAGAAGAGTGCTCGTATAAACCAATATTTTTTCCCAGCAAACAGTTTGCTGGTAGAAAATCAATAAATCGTTGAATATAGTCTGATTGTGCATCTGACCGTACTTCTGCTAAATAATCTGACTGAATGAGATTGGATTCTAAGAATAACGCATCAGCAACAGTTACCTGCTGGATTCTTATCGCCTCTTCGTCAGGCTTTAGAATTTCACCCAAAGGTGTATTAAATTTAATACCGTTTCTATCGTCCGGTATATGACTTCCCGTCACCATAATAGTTGGAATGGCATGCTTTAAACCGTATAAAGCAATGGCTGGTGAAGGAATATTACCAGCATTTATAGGCTCAAACCCCAGCTCTACACATGCCGCTGCCACAGCATTCATTATTCGTGGTGTGCTTGAACGCAAGTCACCAGCTATGCCCACTTTTGATGATTGAAAAATAAAGTTTTGCTGTTGCATAGTTTGCAGAAAAGCCGTTACATAAGCAAAGCAGACTTTATCTGTCATATCTGCCACTAACCCACGCACGCCACTGGTGCCAAAATTTACACCACTACTTACCATCAAATCATTAATATCAATTTTGATAGCTGCCATCCTCTATATGCTGACACCAAGCCTGATTATCAAGGTACCATTGCACTGTCTTGCGAATACCCGTATCAAAACT
Organism: Methylophaga sp.; assembly: GCA_026988435.1. GTDB lineage: Bacteria > Pseudomonadota > Gammaproteobacteria > Nitrosococcales > Methylophagaceae. The sequence continues at coordinate 40,234 of JALSLH010000088.1, read as the reverse complement.
CTCCTGTGGCGTCCAATTTAGCTCTTTAGCTATCTTACTAGCATCAATTGCATATCGAACATCGTGACCAGCACGATCGGTTACAAAAGTAATCAAATCTTGGTATTTATCGATACTTTCTGGCTTATTAGGTGCTAATTCTTCAAGCAATTCACAAATCGTTTTGACCACTTCAATATTCTGTTTTTCGTTATGGCCACCAATATTATAAGTTTCACCAATTTCACCAGTTGTTGCGACCAATACTAATGCGCGTGCATGATCTTCAACAAATAGCCAATCTCTTATCTGATTACCTTTGCCATAAACAGGCAGTGGTTTGCCTTTTAGTGCATTTAAAATAACAAGTGGAATCAATTTTTCAGGAAAATGAAAAGGCCCATAATTATTAGAACAATTGGTAATGATCGTTGGTAGACCAAAAGTTCGCAGCCATGAGCGCACTAAATGATCAGAGCTTGCTTTACTCGCTGAATAAGGTGAGCTTGGTGCGTAGGGTGTCGTTTCAGTAAACAAATCATCCGTGCCTTCTAAATCACCATAAACCTCGTCCGTTGAAATATGATGAAAGCGGAAGTTCGCTTTTTTGTCTTCATCAAGATCATTCCAATAGTGACGCGCCTGTTCCAGCAAATTATAAGTACCAACAACATTAGTTTGAATAAACTCACCCGGACCATCGATAGAACGATCTACATGAGATTCAGCCGCAAGATGCATAATAATATCGGGCTGATATTGATCATAGACCCGTTTAATTTGTGCCACATCGCAAATATCAACTTTTTCAAAGTGATAACGATCACTGTTACTAACTGAAAGTAACGACTCTAAATTGCCTGCATAAGTTAATTTATCAACATTAACGACTTGGTATTCCGTCTCATTAATCAGGTGCCTGACGACTGCTGAACCGATAAACCCTGCACCACCGGTGACTAAAATTGTTTTCATTTAACTTCTTCCTGTAATGCTTTTAAACACTGCTGTAATGAATCTTTCCAATAAGGAATCACTACATCAAAGTCTTGTTTAATTTTCGCTTTATTTAATAAACTATAATGAGGTCGAGTTGCCGGTGTTGGGTAATCTTTTGTTTCAATTGGGCTAACATCACATTCGATTCCACTCAGTTCAAATATTGTCTTAGCAAAATCATACCAACTACACACACCCTCATTACTATAGTGGACGATATCACTACTGAATTCTTGCTGAAAAGCCTCATTTTGTATAATCGTCATTATCGTCTTGGCTAAATCAGTAGCATAAGTGGGTGTGCCCACTTGATCAAAAATAACACTTAATGAATCACGGTCACTCGCTAGCCGTAACATTGTTTTCACAAAGTTATTACCAAATTCGCTATACACCCAGCTCGTTCTAATAATGAGCGCATTGTCAGCCATTATTTTTGATACGGCTTGCTCACCTTTAAGCTTTGTTAAACCATATATACCTTGTGGCTCAACATCATCCATTTCAATATAAGGCCGGCATTGTTGGCCATTAAATACATAATCAGTTGAAATATGGATTAATTTAGCATGCTGTTGCTTGGCTATTTCAGCTAACTGTTGAACAGCAAGATGGTTAATTTGATCTGCCAATTCAGCTTCAGATTCAGCCTTATCAACAGCAGTATACGCAGCACAATTAATAATCAGATCAAACTGTTTACCTTGAAAAAACTGAGCAATACAGTCACTGAGATCGATGTCAGACCGCGTAGCAAAACTTATTTCATATTGGGGATATTGGCTGGCTATTTTTTTTAGTGATTGTCCAAGCTGACCATTACTACCCGTCACTAAAACAGTTTTAATCTCAGGCATAATAATTCACTGAGTAATCAAAACAGGATTCTAACTCAGCAAAACTTGGCTGTTTAGTATCTTTTTCGGATAAACTTAATGAATCCTTGGCTAATAACCAATCAATATTGAGATCAGCATCATCAAATGCTAGGCCACGATCACATTCAGGCGAATAATAATTATCTACTTTATAGGCAAATGTGGCCGTCTCAGAGAGCACAATAAAGCCATGAGCAAAACCACGGGGAACAAACATCTGCTTTTTATTATCACCACTTAATTCAACAGCAACATGCTGGCCAAATGTTGGGCTACCACGGCGAATATCAACTGCCACATCTAATACACTGCCTTCAATCACCCGAACTAGCTTGCTTTGAGCATGCGGCGCTAACTGAAAGTGTAAACCACGTAACACGCCTTTTGATGATTTCGATTCATTATCTTGGATGAAATTTATTTTGTATCCTAAAGCTTCTTCCAACTTGTCTTGACGAAAGGTCTCAATAAAATAACCACGATGGTCGCCATGAACCTTTGGTTCAATTACAAAAACATCAGGGATGGATTGTGGAATAAATTGCACCTTTAAATACCCTCTTCTGCACGTTTTAACAAATACTGACCATATTGGTTTTTAGCTAAAGGCTTCGCTAACTCAATGAGTTGCTCTTTATTGATGTAACCTTGTTCAAAAGCAATCTCCTCTAAACACGCCACTTTTAGGCCTTGGCGTTTTTCAATGGTTTCAATAAATTGTGCGGCTTCTAATAAGCTTTCATGTGTGCCCGTATCCAACCATGCATAACCTCGGCCCATCAATTCTACTTTTAAGCGTTGTTCAGCAAGATAGGCCTGATTAACAGAAGTTATTTCCAATTCACCACGATGTGATGGTGTAATAGTTTTGGCCTTTTGAATAACATCATTAGGGTAAAAATATAACCCTGTAACGGCATAATTACTTTTCGGTTGATTTGGCTTCTCTTCAATACTGATCACATTGCCCGCATCATCAAACTCAGCCACACCATAACGTTCAGGATCAGCGACACGATAACCAAATACGGTTGCTTTATTTTCAGTTTGTGCATTGTTTACAGCAACAGAAAGTAACTCAGTCAAATCATTACCATGATAAATATTGTCACCTAATACCAAACAAACATTATCATCACCGATAAAATCTTCGCCTAATATAAATGCCTGTGCCAAACCATCAGGTGAAGGTTGCACAATATATTCAAATGTCATCCCTAACTCGCTGCCATCACCTAATAAACGTTGAAAGCTACTTTGATCTTCAGGGGTGGTAATAATAAGCACCTCTTTAATGCCAGCCAGCATCAAAACAGACATTGGGTAATACACCATTGGTTTGTCATAAATAGGCACAAGCTGTTTCGAAACACCTCGTGTTATGGGATATAAACGTGTACCTGAACCACCGGCTAATATAATGCCTTTCATATTCTTCCTCAATTCTCTTGCTATTGTTTTCATCAGTCCGTCACTCTCGTACAAAACTTTTATACCTATAGCCATTTTAACTGCATTTTTTAGAAAACAAACTCCGTTCGCCCTGAGCTTGTCGAAGGGTAGCAGGCTTTACTATGGTTCGACAAGCTCACCATTCTTGCATACACACCATCCATGGCGATAAAAGATCTCGAGGATGATGGACGAGTATAAATTTATATTCCTACATCTGTTGTGTATACCCGTGACCATGCAATCTGCTGAATTCAGCAAGAGAAGAAGCCATACTATTCTAGGCATAAAGTCGCAGAATTAGTCATTCTAATTTAAGACTTTATAACGACGAAGAGTGTGGCTTATTCTCTTGCCCTGTGGGAGATTAGCACAAACGCCAGTGCCGCGTTGCAATACTTGACAAGGACTAGTCATTGCCTTCACATTGCGCCTTGCTCTGACGCTTGTGCTAAACTCTGAAATCTGCAGATTGAATGGTTACGGGTACAAACTAGTTATTCTTTACAACTCCCCACTTTTCCTGATGTGATCCATGTTCTCCTGGAGTAAAGCAACATGTTACCCAGATCACACCTATCACTTCAGTTATCACTGATTTAGCTCCACTACTAGTCTGCCACCATCTATTTAAATTATAATTTTCGGGCCGCGAGGCAGAAATACCAATTTCAACACTATCTCCAAATGCTAATTGATATAAAGCGTGCGTTCTTCTCGCATGCACCCCTTCAGTAAATACATCAATCGATTTTGGCAACAATTCTTGTTTGATAAACCACTCTCGCACCATCACTGCACTCAAAAAGGTTCTATTTTGAGCTGATGCCGGTGCTGAAACAATAACAATTTTATCAGGCTCAATACTTTGCGCCAATAAAAAAGCAGCTGACTCTTCCGCAAATGACTTATACTTAGGCGTAATCGTTCGATTATCAGGCCCACCTGTTGTAATCAATAATCTATAGCCGCCTTCCCGAAATACACTTAACGCTTGCAATAAGCTTTGTTCACTCTGCCAGCCTTCAACAAGCAGATATTCAGCGTGCTTTGGTTGATTTACTGCCAAATACAAGGCTAAATTTTTAAATGCCCATGCTATGATTATGGTAACCAACAACAGCATGACAACAATCAGCCACACTTTTGGCAACCAAACAACACGTTGCTGAAAAAATAGTGTCGATTTCAAACTAATAATTTAGGTCCTTACTCAATAAGTATGTCGTTTCTTTCGCCCGTCATCCCCCAGCTCTTTTATCGCCATGGATGGTGTGCATGCAAGAAATGCAGGAGCAATTTCTTGTTATCGGGGGTCTATACCCGTTATCATTGAACATGCATGTTTATAGTGCGCATAATGGTTGTGATAGCAAGGCATATTATTGATGTAATAGTCGCTCTATTGCTCAAGAATATAACACCGCTAGCGCAATCAGGATGCGCACTAGAAATCTGCAAGTTCATTGGTCACGGGTATATATTGTATTGTAGGTAGATTCCGGCTACAAGCCTGCCGGAATCTAAGCATAAACGGGACTCCCGCTTAAAACATGCGAGAGTGACGTGAGACTCAAACAATTCTTATTGTACTAACGCTCCCTCCACCTTCTCAAGCAACGCTGCATCATTTTGTTTCTCTGCCAATGACTTAGCTATATTTAGGTATTTATCTGCCTCTAATTTATTGCCTTGCTTCAAATACAAGGCGCCTAAGTGATAATTAAAAATTGCTACATCCGGTGATAACGACACTACGCGTTCCAATACTGTTTGTGCTTTATCCAATTCACCCAATAGAACGCGTGTCCATGCATAGGTATCTAAATAGAAAGGTTGTGTTGCTGATGAAAAGCGCTCCGATAATTCTTTAGCTTTTTGCAAATTTTCTTCACTTTGAAATTGATCAGTTAACAAGCTTGCTAGATTATTAATCGCAGGTTCAACATCAGGATCTTTAGATAAAATCTCTTCATATAGTGCTTTTGCCTTTTCAAAATCACCCCTTTGCTCACTGGCTGATGCCATTTGTAGCCTTAAAAATGTATTATTTTCAATAGTATCAATACCGCGTTGATACGTTTCCATTGCTTTCTCTGGTTGATTCTGAGAAACATAAATAGCCGCTATCGCACTATAACCATCTTGCCATTTAGGCTCAGCCGCTAAGCCTTTGTTAAGCGTTGCAAGCGCTTTATCCCATTCTTTATCTTGAGAATACATGCTCGCTAACACACCATAACTTGCTATTTGTTCGGGGTTACTCTCAATAAAAGTATTTAGATATTCTAATAACTGCGGCTTTTGATCCAGCTGCATATAACTGAAAGCTAGACCTTGTAGTGCACGCATTAGACCAGGGCTTTTAACCAGTGCAGCCTTATAGGTTTCGATTGCATCTTCATAGTTATTCAAACCCTGTGCAATCTGACCATCAAGATACAATGTTAATGCCGTGTCTTCTTTATCCACACGTAATGAATCGATGACAGACTGTGTTCCTTGCCAATCTTTTTTCATGATCTTTACTTGTGCTAACGCTTGTAATAACGCTTCTTTATTAGTCGCAGTCGCTAATGCTTTTGTTAACACTTCTTCTGTACGATCCAAATCCTTCTCTTTCATTAACTTATTAGCAACAAACAAGGCCGCGACAGAATTGCCTGGATTCACAGCTAAAGCCTGACGGAAATTATCGTCAGCCAATTCAGCAGAACCACTATTTATATAAGCTTGGGCCAATAAAACAAGCGCCTGCTCTGAATCAGGGTTATTTCTTAATATAAGTCGTAAATTAGTCACAGCAGCATCTACATTTTTATTAACAAGTTCAATTCGGGCCATTAATAATAGTGCGGCTTCGTCTTCTGGTGCAACAGCCAAAACTGCTTTTGCTTTTGTTTGAGCTGCCTCAATATCACCTTGTTTAAACTCATTGCCCGCTAACATCATTGTGGCTCTACGCCCATCATTACCATCAGCATCTAAACTAGCAATTTGTTTTAAACCGGCAATCACCTCATCGTTGTGACCTAAATCTAATTGTAATTTAGCTTTAGCAAAATAAAGTTCATAATTATTTTTATCGTTTTCAATATAACCGTCTAATAAAGCAATAGCTTCTTCTGGGCTTTTTGTTTTAACAAGAGATACCAATAATAATTTTGCATCTTTATCATCTTGATGACCTGCAATATATTGTTCTAAAACCTGCTTAGCATCATCATAACGACCTTGTATATTGAGTAGCTTTGCCAATGCCATTGCCACCCAGCGTTCATCTGGGCGTTGTGTTAATAATTTACGATAGATCGCTTCAACAGCTGCATAATCTTTCTTTTTCTCTAAGATTGATAGCTTAATCATGGTTAGCGATAACTGCTTAGGGTCGATTGCTAAGGCTTTATCTAAAAGCGTTAATGCCTGCTCTGGTTTACCTTGCAAATTTAAAATCAGTGCTTTAACTGATAATGCTTCAATATTCTCAGGTTCTAAGACTAAAGCTTGCTCGGCATCCTTCATCGCCGAGCCTAAGTTTTGTTGCTTCATCGCAATAGTCGCACGTAAAACCCATGCCATCACTTTAGTTGTATCCGCATCCAATACTTTATTGGCTTTTTCTAGGGCAACATCAAAGTTACCTGCTAAAAGATGAATTTGGCCTAATTTAACAATGGCATCGTAGTGTGTAGGGTCTAACTGCTCAACCGTAGTTAAGTTGGCAAACATCCCTTTCCATTTTTGCTCCTTCTCATCGAGCAAAGCTAATTGATAAAAAGGTTCGGCCATACGCGGGTCAATCTGAATTGCATTTTTAAATTCCAGCCTCGCCTTTGCAGTCTTTCCCTCTTCGACTAGGGCTTTGCCACTTTCCACAAAACCAGCTGCACTATCTGCTGAAGATCCACAACCGACTAAAAGACTCAACAATAAGCCAGCTATTCCTACATATTTAATTACATTCATTTCTTTATACTCTTTAATTCATTTAATCTAAAAGATACTGTTTTAATTCAGGTTTAGCGATGGCGATAAAGTCTAATATGCGTGCATCAGCTTCTTCCAAGGTTTCATTCGGTGCAACATTTGTAACAACTCGAACTAAACTGCCATCGGTTCTATTCTCAAACAATGCATCTAAGAATAAATACCATTTTTTAATATATTCATTAGCAATAATTCTGCCACGCTCTTGAAACCAGTAATAAACTAACTGGGTTTGTTCGCCTTTTTTAATAACTGATCTATTAACAGGGTAATCATCTACCATAATTCGTTCAAATAATGAGATTTCCCAACCGCCACCCGGTATACAAACACGCGGAGAATGCGGCGAAACACCTTTACGTTGTGACTCATAATAGGCAACATAAAAATTCACTGGTGGCTGTTTATCATTACTATAATTAGCCAATAAATAATCTGTCATGCCTAATTTAGTTATGACATCTTTATCAAGTGTATCGTGTTGTCCTTTCCATTTACCCAAAGTTGTCGGGAAGTTTACAAACGATACATGGCCAGGTATCGTCTCTACCCGTTTACCTATAAATTGCGTCATTGCTAGCACAGCAACAAGCATGATGATTGACACTATCAAAGGCTTATTAGTACCATTATTAGAAATGTAATGCTCACCTGCCGAAGGCTCAACCACATCGACCACACCAAAAACAGCGGCCAATGAACCATTTTTATTAGTTAGCTTTTCCATTATCCAAATTAATAAAAACAGAATTACGGCACACGCCATGAATATTATCCAACCTTCAAAGTCATGTAAAAATCCCTCAGCCATCGAAATGCCCCAGTTATCAACCATGACGCCTATAGCACCAATACGAAAGCTATTCATCAAAATCGTAACAGGAATCGTGGCTAAAAAAACAATTGCTCGCTTCCAAAATGCGGCTTGATAAAAATAAGCAGCAATAAAACCTAAACTCATTAATGGGAATAAATATCTTAAACCACTACATGCCTCAACAACTTGTAGTTGATAGACACCCAAGTCAATAACATTACCTTCCAAATAAACTGGAATGCGGAAAAGGCGAATAAACTCAACACCCAACCACGAAGAAATAAGTTGTAATTTTGCAGTTAGCAACACCTCAATAACGTAAGGTAGCGGAATAGCAAACAGTAACAATAAGATGGGTGCCACAGTATATTTTGTTGCTCGACCAATCGTCACCATAGATAGGCCTAATAACACCATCACAAATGAATATTGAATTAACAGAAATAAAGCACTTATCTCACCGACAATAAATATCGCAATTGCAATCAGAATAACCGCAATGCCTGACCATAATGGCGGACCCATTGCAGCTTTAATTTGTTCCTTTTTTTCCCATAATATATACAGTGAAACAAAGGGAATTAAAAAGCCATGGCTGTATTCTTCTTGATTGTTCCAACGGAAAACAGCATCTGACAAGCCACCCCAGTAAGCTATCATCGCAAAAAGCAATGCTATGCTGAAAAATATAGTCTGTTTCACACTTAACAAAAGCTTGCTCCTTAAAATATATTCTACCTGTCATTCTCGTAACCACACACGCCACATCTTCAAAGCCACATCCACGTCACTCGCAAGATCACACCCCGTCACTCTAGAGGTCATACAAACATCAAACTCGAGGCCACACACCCTGTCATTCTCGAGATCTTTTATCGAGAATCTCCTTCAGATCCCCGCTTAAAGCTACGGGGATGACGATCTATTTTTACACACCACGGCATCCTCAAGATCACACACCCGTCATTCTAGAGGTCCCCCCCCGTCATTCTCGAAATCTTTTATCACCATGGACGGTGTGTATGCAAGAAATGCAGGAGCAATTTCTTGCTATCGGGAATCTCACAATCAGATCCACACTTAAAGCCACAAGGATAGCGATCTCTAGCTTCTATCCCTCGTCATTTACCCTGCGGTTACTTCGTTTCGGTAGCTTTTAGCCGGAATCTAAATACCCCCACTAAAATATGCATGAGCAACGGGCTAATAAAAATCTACAAACCTATTCCACTGAGACATACACAAGTCATCACCTATAACGCTACGCTAGGATAACGTGAAACGCTCACTAACGCTACTTAAACTCAATAACCTAACTATCCTCGCTGGCACATTACTCAGCACCAAAAGTCGTCCCTGTTCATTTAAATAACGCTGAAACAATAAAGTCGAGGCAATAAACGCACTATCAAGATACGCAAGATGCTCACAATCTATAACGACATCTTCATCAAAATCTTCAATCACCTTTGAAAATTGTTGTTTAATATCATCCATAACGCCATGATGAATGCTACCTGTCAAGCGCAGAGTTAATGTTTCCTGATTCTCTAGTTTAATATCGCTCGGAATATGAAAAGAAGCTGTTCGCCGTAAAAAACGATCATAGACAGCTAATGGCAATACATTAATGAGCATTAAACGAATAAACGCTAAACCATCAAATAAATATCGCTTCCATAGTGAAGGTTCCTGCCGAATCCTCCACAACCACTCCATACCTAATCGTTGCCATACAACAGGAGCTCGCTCAACATTCCCTGCAACAAAGTTAATCACCGCCCCCAAATGACTAATCACGGATGCATCTAATGTCTCTTTATTTTGCTGAATCCACTCCTGGCCTTTTCTAGCACCCAATGCCACCACAATAAAATCCGGTTCACAACTATTAATAGTCTCAATAATATTGGCACTACTCATCTCATCCACAGAAACAAAACCCGGATCATAAAAACCACAACTTTCCATTGCAGCACTAGTTTCATTTAAATTCTGATGAGCTAGCTCTGCCACCCCTTCTTGACCACCAAAGAAAAAGACCTTTATCTTTTTATCGCTAACTTTTTGTTTAGATAACTCATCAAATAATGTCGAACCGGCAACGCGCTCTGTAATAGGAATACCCAACAACTTAGCTACCCAAATTAAAGGCATCCCATCAGCCACACTTAAATCACTATCAACTACTGAGTCAAAGAAAGCATTGTCAGACTGTGTCGATATTGCAAAATTAAGATTTGGGGTAGACAAAAAACATCTTTCTTTATCATCAATCGCTTTCAATAAATGAATAACTGACTGTTCTAATGTAATAGCATCAAAGGGTAGCCCTAATAAACACTGCATATCACGGTCAATAATTGCTGTTGCATTCATTATTTTGTTAAACCAAATAAATCATTAAGTTTTTGTGCGTTATCTATTTGAGAAAATTCCTGCTTCACTCTAACAACTGCCTGCTCAATCAAATTAGCCTTTAACACCGAGTCATTAATAATAATAGATATTGCCTTAGCTAATGCCACACTATCATTTTGCTCTATCAGCAAACCTGTTTTATTATCAATAACAAGCTCAGGAATGCCAGATAGCCTTGATGAAATAACCGGCACACCAGACAACATAGCCTCCATCAACACGACGGGAATACCATCAATATCACCATTTTCATCTTGTTTACAGGGTAAAACAAACATATCTAATGACTTAATAAAATCGGCTACTTCAGAATGTGGTATTGCCCCTAAAAAACATACATCTTCTATTGATAATTTTTTTTGGGCGACTAATGCTTTTAATGTTGAATCCAATGGCCCTGAACCCGCAACTTGTAACTCAACCTTTTGGCCTTGTTTTTTAAGCAATGAAACTGCTTCGATAAGCGTATCTATCCCTTTTTTTTCAACTAGACGACCGATCACACCAATTCTAGGGATTGTATTATTAGGCATTTCCTGCCGTTGACTAAACTGCGCAGGATCAACACCACAACGTATTATTTTGACTTTATCTAAATCAACACCTTGATCGGCTAAATACCGTTGATTAAACTCTGAAATAGTAGCAAAGAATTTAGATCGCTCAACTTTTTCCTTTAAAAGCCAACCTCGCTCATAAAGATCATTAGCATGAGCAGTAATACTAAACGGAATACTTGATATCGAAGAAGCATACATAGCAATATCACTTGGAATATGAGCAAAATGAACATGCAAATGCTTACATTTTTTTTGTATCAAACGTCTAGCCAAGCTAGCAGAAAACAGCATGCGATAGGCTAGCCCAAATGCTGTTCGAGAAAACAGACCCACTCGCCACATATCTGACAAAAGCAAACCTAATGTTCTAGAATAATTAATGGGGCGACTTGCCAACATCACCAAATTATCAGCAATAACAGACAATTTAGATTGAGCATATAAATTAAACGTTTTTGTAGCTAATGCTTGAACTCGCGGCTCTTCTATATTGGATGTAGAAGCATGAACAGAAAATGGAATAACGTCAGTTCCCAGCTGTTCTAATTGCAAAATTTCATTGTAAACAAATGTAGCTGATAATGCGGGTATTTCAGGAGCTAAATAAGCAATTGTCAAAGGTTGTGTCACAGCGTTATCCCGCCTATATTATTAAAACAGATTACGAATGATTCTCTAACCAGATCTGTTCTTGTTCTTTATTTAATTGCTCTGTTGCTTTTGCCTTTCCTTGAAAGAGGCATTTTATTTGATATTTGCGTATAAATTTAACTAACACCTTATCCTCAAATCGTGGATTACGGGTCAAAGCACTTTTAACATAGCCCCACCACATAGCATATCCACCAATAAAATAAGGAGGATGTAACATACGAAAGACAGAAGACGCCGTCATATAGATCAGACTTGTTCCCATAAAATACTGGCCAAAGCCATGGCGCATCCGCCCAGTAAAAATTCCTTGTTGACTCGATCCCATTGGGCGTAAATGAATAAACCGCAACTCAGGCTCATCCCAGCTCACTGCAATCCAACCTAATTGTCGACATTTATGGCAATCAATGCCATCCCACATCACTTGCCTAACAAATCCACCAATATCTTCAAAACAACCTCGACGATAAAATTTTGTCATCCCGACCGACATTTCATCACCGCATTTCTCACTGACCAATTCATCTGTTTTTTTATCTTTAAAATAGGCCTTACCACTACATGTGCCAATCCTGGGGTTATCATTCATTCGCTGAATTAAAATTTCGAAATATTTCGCAGGCAAGTCTAAATCCAAATCAAACTTACAAATAAAATCAAACTGACTCACATCAATCGCATCATAACCATGATAAAAAGCTTCAATCACCCCAGGGCCAACACTACGATGACCTCGGTTTTCCCTCGTTACAATCTGTATAAAAGGATATTCTCTAGCATAATCAGCTAAAATTTGTGGTGTTTCGTCCGTTGACCCATCATCAACAATGACCCACAAATCAGGCACAACAGTTTGAGAAACAACGCTATCTAGCGTTAATTTCATATAATCGGCTTCATTCCGGCAAGGTGAAACTAATACATACTTTTGTTCTTTGACCGACATTTTATTTCATTACCTTAAAATTTCTCGAAATCTACCGTGTATAAACTCAATCATTGCCAAAAAGGTCACGCGTATAAATTCTATCTTCACAATTATTGATCTCATCAGTTAAGCGATTCGCTACTATCACATCAGCCATTGCCTTAAATTCATCTAAATCATTGATAACTTTAGATCGGAAAAACTCACTTTCTTTTAACTCAGGCTCATACACAACGACCTCTATCCCCTTCGCTTTCACGCGTTTCATAATACCTTGTATTGCGGATGCTCGGAAGTTATCTGAACCCTGCTTCATAATTAGACGATAAATACCGACAACTTTAGGGTTTTTATTAATGATCTGGTTCGCAATAAAGTCTTTCCGTGTTGTATTTGAATCAACAATTGCCTTAATAATATTGCTTGGTACCTCTTGATAGTTCGCTAATAATTGCTTGGTATCTTTTGGTAAACAATAGCCTCCATAACCAAATGATGGGTTATTGTAATGCCCACCTATTCTAGGATCTAGGCCAACCCCGTCGATTACCTGTTTACTATTCAAATCATGTGTTTCGCAATAGGAATCTAGCTCATTAAAATAAGCAATACGCATCGCTAAATAGGTGTTTGAGAATAATTTAATCGCCTCAGCTTCAGTTGAATCCGTATATAAAACAGTAATATCTTTTTTATCGGCACCCTTAATTAATAATTGAGCAAACTTGGTTGCTCGCTCCGACTGCTCACCAACAATAATACGAGAAGGATGTAAATTATCATACAACGCCTTACCTTCACGTAAAAACTCAGGTGAAAAGATAATGTTTTCTGTATCAAACTGTTCTTTTATTTTTTGAGTATAACCAACTGGAACCGTCGACTTTATCACCATAGTGGCATCAGGGTTTAGTTTAATCACATCTGCAATCACTGATTCAACGGTTGATGTATTAAAATAATTCGTTTCTTCATCATAATCAGTAGGTGTAGCAATAATGATAAACTCAGCATTTTTATATGCAACTTCTTTATCTAATGTTGCCGTAAAATTAAGCGACTTATTAGCCAAATAATCTTCAATTTCAGTATCAGCAATTGGAGATTGTTTATTTTGTAATAATGTAATCTTTTCGTCAGATACATCTAGAGCCACTATCTCATTATTTTTTGCTAATAACATAGCCAAAGAAAGTCCGACATATCCTGTACCGACAACTGCTATTTTCATTTTTTGTTTCTCTTAATTAAATGTAAAAGATTCTATAAACTAAAGAACTTTATTCTATTACCCTAGCAGGGTTTCCACATACTGTCTTACCTGCCGGTACGTTATGAAGCACAACAGCCATTGCACCTACTTTACAGTTTTCCCCCAACGTTACATCTCCTAGAATCTGAGCGTATGCGCCTAACTCGACATTATCACTCAGCGTAGGAGCAACCTCATCATTATACCTATTCCCTATTGTTACTCCTTGGCGAAGTGTACAGTTTTTTCCTATTTTTGCATTACTGTGGACAAAAACATTCCCAAAATGATAAATCCTGAGTCCTCCTTCAATTTTTGCATCTTTAGGTAAGCTAACACCAGTAATAATCTCAATCAAATGAAAAACAAACCAATAAATCTTTAACGAAATTTTCTTCCATATCCCTTCAGACATATTATCAACATGCTGACCGCGGCGATACCAAGCAATAGCAATGATTGACACCTCCTTTAACCATGGTCTTGGAGGGTATCTTTTCAAGTCCTCTTTCCAATTTTGTTTAATTAGTTTTTTCCTAACTTGTGTTTCAGTCATCATGTTAAAAGTTCATTTATATTGAATGATTTGGTTTTTCTTTAATATTTTACTCACATAGTAGGTCAAAATACCCTGTGTTTCAGGAAATTTTGCCAAGATACAAAAAATACCGTATAGCCACCGTTCTCTGTTTGTCAAACTGGGATCTCCTTTGAAATTAGAATATATTCGATATATTTGGACAGGATAAAGGATAAAAAAAACTATAGCTAAATTAATACTAAAAAAAATTGTTATTAATATAAGAAAAGGTAATAGTCCACCCCAAAAAAGTGAGCTTTTATATTGTTTAACCCACCCACCCCACTGAGAGCCACTCATAAAACCATAACCAACTTTTACCGAACGGGTCCACCATTGGGAAAAGTGTTTCATTGCAGAATCATGAGTGCCCATTTCTGCCTCTAGACATAAAATATTTTGGTTATCACTTCTAATTCTTGAGCATAGCTCAGGCTCTTCTCCAGCAATTAAATTTTCATTAAAACCATCTAGTGATTCAAATACTGAACGGCGATAAGTTGCAATTCCCCCGCATGAATTTATAATTCCTGGTGAACGATACCAATCTATATCGCATAAGATCATGTATACAGAATCATTTCGGTGTTTTTCCCTTAATCTACCACAAACAACAGCGACCTCTTCTTGACGTTCAAGGTGTATAGAAGCCCTCTGTAACCATTCTGGTTCTAGCTCACAATCTGCATCAATAAAATGTACATATTTTATCGATGGATTTAGAACGACAAGCCTTTTAAACCCTTCATTTCTAGCTCTAGCCGCACTTAAAGGCCTGGTTGAATCCAGCTGTATGACTTCAACATTTCTCTTCAATGCTTCATTTACACTGCTATCTATTGACTGAGAATCAACATAAATAATGGGGAAACCAGCTACAAGCACTGACTCCAAACAATAAATTAGTCGCGGCCCCTCATTACGGCCTATAACAACGACACCTATTTTATTATTTTCGATATTTATCATAGTCATCCCAAAAGCCAATCCAAATATCCCACCACATCATCGAATGAAAAGCGGCTTGCTTTCGTTCAAATAATTCCCTAAGCAATGAAACACATCGCCCCAGAAACCAAAAAGTATTTGCCCTCAACAAGCCAAAACGACCATAAAATTTTAAAAAATATCGACTTCTAGATCTATAATAATAGTGAGGTAATCGTTTTATGCCATTTTGATTAGAATCACCTTTATTTAGGTGAACAACGCGAGCACCATTATCAAATATTAGTTGCCACCCTGAATCCAGCGCTCTTCTGCAGTAATCATTATCTTCGTAATACATAAAATAGCCTTCATCCATTAACCCAACGTCTTTAACCATTTCATATTTTAATAACACACATGCAAAACTTAACCAATCAGGTTGTTCATATTTATCTTCTACCGGAATCGCGACCTCCTTGACACCTAAAAGCCCAGCAAGTCTAGTGAATACCCCCGTTCTAGCGGCGTTAAGAAAAGAGGCCGATGGAGTTACATTATGGAAACAACTTACCTGTTGCGTACCGTCTTCCCATTCTATTCTTGGCCCAACTAAACCTAGATACTTTTCTTTTTCCATAGTCTTTATCATTGTGGAAATTGATTTTGGATGAACCCAAGCATCGCCATTCAATAATAAATAATATTTTGCCTGCATATGTTCAAAGCCAAGGTTATTACCCGCGGAGAAGCCTCCATTGACAGGGGAAGCTATAATATCGATCCAATCGGTCCACTTTCTTTTTTTAATGTACGCTGAAATTTTATCTAAAGAACCGTCGTTTGACGCATTGTCAACTACAACAACTTTATCTTTTTCATAGTGTATTTCACTTTCCAACGAGCCTAAAGCTCCAATTACAAGATCTGGAGTTTTATAATTAATAATAACAACGACTAACCGCATTTGATCGCTTAATTCCATTTCGACCAACTATTATCTTAGGTGGGGCAGCAAGTAATGCGCTATTTGAGAAACATTCTGTTTTTTAATTATACCCAAGTGATCACCTTCAATTTCATAGCATTCAACCCTTTCACTCACATACCTACCCCAGCCGTAATCAGGTAAAAAAGATATTCCTTTACCCCAAGCGTCATGATTTGTTGCCTTCATCAGGATAACATGTCCTTTATATCGTTTTCCCGAAAACACATAGGTTTCCATACACTTTAAATAAGCTTCTTCACGAATATTAGCAACATCCTGTGATGTCATATTATCGCTTTTAAATTTAACTATTTGAGTGAATTTGCTAATGGACTTTTTAATAATGACTTTCATTTTACTCAAAAAAGTACGTTGTATTTCTGTTGGCAGTATTGTATCTAATAACGTTACAGAAATAACTTCTTTATTATTATTTTGTAACATTTTGGCTACTTCAATTGCTAAAAACCCTCCAAAAGAAACCCCTGATAATTGATAAGGTCCTTCTGGTTGTTGCCGGCATATTGCCTCATAATAAGAAGTCACGAGCTTCTCAATTGAAATGTCTGTGCTCTCCCCTCGCATAACCCCTTCCAAAAACATTTGTTCATCGGCTACATAAATGCCATATACCGGTTGCAACTCACCAAGACTATCAGCGAAATCTTGATAAATATTTATTCCACATAAACAAAACAATGGGGTTTTAGTGCCATTGGACTGAAGAGGAACAATACTGGATGCTACTTTACCCATATCACTGTTTTGTATTTCAGAGAGTTGTTCGATTGTTGGCGAGTTAAAAATATCACCTATGTTAAATTTAATGCCTGTAGCTCGTTCCATTTCATGGATCAGTTGAACGGTCATCAAGGAATCACCTCCCAAATCGAAAAAATTATCTGTTATCCCAATTTTGGGTAATTTAAGAACTTCCTGCCAAACAGCTATTAAACTTCGCTCAAAATCGTTTCTGGCCAACTGAAACTCACCACCGACTGAAATTAATAATGAACGCTCTGGGATAGGTAATGATTTTCGATCTACCTTACCGTTTGGTGTCAGGGGTAAAGCATCTAACAGAACATATTTTGATGGAATCATATAATCTGGTAACTTAGACTTTAAGTATCGCTGAAGGCCTTTGCCATCGATGCTGATACCTTTCTCTTCCACTAGATAAGCAATCAAATGCTGCTCACCTTTTTCATCAGCCTTAGCGATAACAACACTTTGACCAACAGAACTATTCTTCTCTAAAACAGTCTCAATTTCACCAATTTCTATTCGAAAACCTCTAATTTTCACCTGAAAATCTATACGCCCAATATAATCAAGATCCATGTCTAAATTATATCTAACCATATCACCTGTTTTATACATCGTTGAATCATTCAGGCCTGTGAATATGTTTGGTACAAATTGCTTTCCCGTTAACTCTGAATTTTTATAATACCCATTGGCAACGCCATCACCTGCTATATATAATTCCCCAGCAACGCCGATAGGAACCGGTAACATCTTTGCATTTAAAACAAACATCTGCGTTCCATCTATTGGCTTCCCAATCGAAATATTTTTTTCTTCTTTCAAAACCTGATGAACTGATGACCAGATTGTAGTTTCCGTCGGCCCATACATATTCCATAAACTCTGGCATCTTGGAAGTATTTTTTGAGCTAACTCATAAGGGAGGGCCTCTCCGCCACACATTATTTTTAATGTTGAATTACCTTTCCAACCACTTGAAATCAATAATCGATATGTGGCTGGGGTTGCCTGAAATACCGTAATATTACAGTCCAACAATTCGATTAAATCATCACCGTTTATTGTTGACTCATAAGGTGCAATCCTGACTGTAGCTCCAATAATTAAAGGTAAAAACAACTCTAAAGCAGCAATATCAAAAGAAATAGTTGTAACTGATAAAATAGTGTCATGACTTTCCATTCCTGGCTGTTTAGTCATTGCTTGTAAAAATGTTGTCAAACCATGGTGTCGAACCTCAACACCTTTAGGTCTGCCTGTCGAACCAGAGGTGAAAATCACATAAGCTAAGTCGGTATTTTTTACAATAGGATATTTGTAAATGTTTTTTGTTGTCCTAATAACAGGCTCATCTACAATAATTACCTTCCTATTCCTACCATCAACCTTCTGTTTTAATTCGGTTTCAGTTATTAATACTATCGGATCCGCATCCTCAAGAATAATAGCAATTCGATCAGATGGCTGCTTAGGGTCAATAGGAACATAAGCACCTCCTGCTTGCATAACTGCAAGTAAGCATATGACCATTTTAGGTGTTCTATCAATACAAACCCCAACCAAATCCCCAGGCTTCACCCCAAGTTCACATAATTGTTGAGATAACTCATCAACCTGTTCAGATAACGATAAGTATGATATTTCTTGATCTTTAAACTGTACTGCTATCTTATTAGGCTTGTCAGAAACCCGTTGCTTAAAAATAGTGGTAACCGTCGGCACAACATCACCACGAACATAAGCACTATCTTCCTTAGGGAAAAGTAAGTTCTTTTCTTCTGCTGTTAATAGGTCAACTTCAGCTATCTTTTGACTTCGGTTATTGAGAAACTGTATGAGTAGCATTTCAAAATGTATGATTGCCCGCTTCCTAAGAACCGAAGATGTCCATACACCCATATTAAAATCAAAACTCAACTCATATTCATGACCATCTTTTAATTTATTAACCTGTATTGCCAAGCTTTCTCTACCCGACCACTCCGTGCTTGGCAAGTCTGATTCAATATTTTTTAAAATATTGAGGGGTGTAGTTAGTTCATATTCAGCTGGAAATCCAGCAAAATCATCAGGCATAGCACTATGAATATTAAGTATGGTTTCATAGCCAGATAATTTTGCCGAAACGAAATGATCCCTAAATTCCCGAACTGTATCAATTTCCATTCGCACTTTTTCAACAATAGCTTGAAAGGTATCATCATTATCCACGTTAATCCGGTTAGGACAGACTTCCATTAAAAGACCAATAGAATGTGTATAGGGTGATTTTCGATTCAATAATGGAATACCTATCGATAAATCATTATTCAATGTGACTCGATTAAGATACGCAAGAAAAACACTTGTAAAAATAATTGATGTTGAAATAGAGTTCGACAACTCATTTAGCTGCAAAACTGTTTTTGTATCAAGTTTATATGAAAGCCGTGTCGTTTTTGCAGTTTTATTATAAGGTGGCTGGTTATAAAACTGTATAGGCTCCACTGGCTTGTCGAAATGAGCTCGCCAAAATGTCTCTTTTTCTTCGAATAATACTGATTGTCTCTGCACACTGTTTTCAGCTAAAAAGTCAGTATAATTATCATGAGTAGGTAAAAAATAGGTCTTATCATCACTTGCGGCTTCAGTCTGGTAATATCCAGATAAAGCTTGATGTATCTGATCACACGAAAAGCCGTCAGTAATAACATGATGTTGATTTAAATAAAAAACATACAACTCATTTGAGAATTTAATTAGTTGTGCCTTATAAAGACATTCACCCATAATAAATTTATGAGTACACCATTGTTGAAATTTATCAGATCTTTCAAAATCTGAAAGATCATTGTCGACTTCAATTACCTCTATAGCATTCGTTCTTTCTATCTGTTTAAAAACACGCTTTCCACTTGTTGAGTCCGAATCAATAACAGAATTAAATATAAAGTGTTCAGCACAAAGTCGATTAAAAGAATTTCTAAACAAATCAGTATTTAACTGCCCTCGAATCGTGAGTCGTGTTAAAACATTATTAACAGGAATATTAGGATGTATCTCTTCATCTATCCACAATGCTTCTTGCCGATGAGTTAATGGATGTGTAATTACGTGCGACATTTCATTCCAATTTATTTGCTTGTTTTTAGATTAACTTCTTGATAAAAGTCATCCAACATTGCTTTCGTATTCTCTAGTGAATATTGTTTTGATTTAGCAAGTCCTGCTTCTCTTATTCTCTCTTTTAATTCTTTATCAGCTAATAACCGTTCTAATTGATTAGCGGCATCAATACAATCTCCGTCAATAGAAACTAATGCAGTATCATTATTAACCATATATTCTTCACCACCGCCACCACTAAATCCCACAACAGCGCATCCACAACTCATCGCTTCTAATGGAGGAAGCGAAAAACCCTCAGGGTAACCTGTAGCCAGAAATATATCAGCCCGCTGATATTCTTCAATCAACTCACTTTCAGTTAAACCATCAACTATACGAAATTCATAATTAAGATCTTTAGTTGCTTGCTTAATTGCATCTATATGTTCCGGGTGCTTTCTTGATAAAGCCAAAACACGATTAGGCACCCGAATTGACGGATCAGGAAAAAATCTCATTTGATCCACGCCATTTGTAATTACAGTTGAATCTACGTTCATTTTCTTTTTCAGCATTCGGCTTAAAAAGCCACTGCAGTTAATAACATAATCGTAACCTAAATCAATATAACTTTTACCTTTATCTTCTTTCCTTAATTTTTCATCATAATATCTCCAGCTTTGACTTTGGTTAAACAATACTTTTGTACAACCAGAGAACTCAAGCCCCATATATGGCAGAAATTCTGACGCTACTATAATATCATTAGCTGAAAGAGCATATCCCACATCGTTAATATACCTAATATCTAAATCGTAGCCAAAAAAGTTACCTATGTAATCACCCATTACAAGTGGATATGCGTCATAACCCATTTCCTTCAACATAATACAATGTTGATACATGACTTTTACACCCCCAACAGGCTTATGCTTCTTAAAAACATTATTTTGTAAATAACCGCTGACATTTCTAGTTAGAATTGATTTTATAAAGCCTTTAACTTTAAAATTTTTTTTATACAGATCTGGTATTAAATAATAAATTGTTCCCAAGCTCAATATCCTCTTATACTGCATACTAAAAGTTTACATACAGTTAAATCATAAGGTTTTTTTAGAAAAGCTTTCACCGCATACTTTCGGGCAGTTGCAATGTTTGAACTATTTAATGCCCACCAAGCCCACTTGCAATATATCTCAACTAACGTTGGTAGCTCTATCTCCTGCTCAGCGCTCTCTTTATATTCAAGTTTCCTTCGGTCGCATGCTTTCTCTACGGCCCTTCTTGCACTTTTTAACTGAGATAGGCGTTTTGTATAACCAATACTGTCCACATGTTGCCTATATAAGAACAACCTTTCTTTTAAGTTTGCAAGTTTTCCAACCTCCGCCAATTTTAGCCATAAGTCAATATCTTCAGCATCTTTATATTTTTCTGAATAGCCTCCAACCTTTAAAAGTCCATCCTTTCTTATCATAGCTGAAGGATGAGCAATAGCTCCACCTATACATTGAATATGAGCCTTATCAATCTCATCATGCGTTAACCATTCACCAAATGGGGTAATTATATCCCCATCACTATCTATCAACGTGGTTAAGCAGCCAATAGCAACATGCTCAGGATGATTTATCAAAAAATCCAGTTGCTTCTCAAAACGTTTTGGCAAGCTTATATCATCCTGATCCATTCTTGCTATAAAGTCGCCCTGTGCAATTGAAACGCCCTCGTTCAATGTAAATATAAGCCCTTTATTATGCCTGCTAATCAACTTTATTCTTGTCTCATTTTCCGCATAATGCTGGAGAATGGAAAGCGTTCCATCTGAAGAGCCGTCATCTATTATGATGAACTCAAAGTCCACATACGATTGATTTAAAATACTATCTATAGCTTCTGCGAGATATTCTCCTGCATTATAAACTGGCATTACAACTGAAATTCTAGGTTGCACTTTTTTCTCCATTACATAAACAACGATTGTGCGTATTCACCTATACCGTAGGCTATAAACAAAAATGGTAACATTCTAAATTCTTTTTTTATGTCCAACAAATGAATTTTCCTCATCATATAAAATGTACTGGGAATATCAACAATATAATTTAGTGCTATAGCAATAATCGCACCATATAAACCATAATAGAAATATGCAAATGGCACACTTATATATAAAAACATAGTTGCTACCAAGGTAAGTATCATATTACTTTTAGCATCACCTCTTGCCATCAAACACACACCAGCAAGACTGTATCCCAAAAACACAATTGATACTGATAAAACCTGCAACATCCATCCCGCTTCAGAATATCGGTCATCATAAAGAAAATTGATTATAAATTCGCCACCACTTGCCATAAAACCAGCAATTATCATAACCAACAAGTCTATTTTAGCCCGTATTCGGTAGTAAACATGTTTTAATTGACTCGGATTATCTCTTACTATTTCACTTAAGATGGGGTAAAAAACTGACGATATAATTTGTTGCAAGATTCCTTTGAATGCTGTTGCCAGAAAAAAAGCAATCGTATAGATACCTAACATTTCTGGTGAAATCCAAAAACCAAGTAAAATTCGGTCACCTTGTGCCAATAAAAACCCTAAAATAGATGATAAAAATATCCATTTTCCGAAATTAATAATTTCACTTACACTTGCCTTGTCCCATTTTATCTGGTTTTTTTCTCCTAAAGACCCATGGTGTGACAAGAGCATTTTTATCGTAGCTGAAATGATACTCCCCAATACGAGCGTCCATATTTCACGCCAATACCAAGCGGCAAGAACTGTAAATATCAGACCACATATCTGACTTATCAGATCAATCATCACTGCACGACCAATTATTAATCGCCGGTTCAATATGAGCAAATTAATGGAATTAAAACCTGAAATAATTGCAGTAATTGAAACCATTGCTAACAAAAAAGGGAGTTGATGATCAGCATAAACAGACCCTGTTAAAACCGTGCTATTCTGCCCTAAATAATGCAAGAAAAAACTCACAATGATTGCTATTCCAAATATTATAAAACCTCTTATAATTTGAATAGTCCATGCAGTATCTATATAAAGCTTTTCTTCGGCTCTCTTACTTTGAACAATATTTTTCTGTAGACCCACATCAGAAAACATGCTGATCCCCATCATAAAAACAGTCACGATGGCCATGACACCAAACATTTCAGGCATTAATAATCTAGTCAGTATCAAATTACTTACTAGTCGTAATATTTGAGATGTGATCCGCCCAGACAATACCCATATACCTGAGTTGATACTTCTCTGTTTTAATGATTTTTTACTTTGATTCACTTGATAGGTTCTATAGTTATTTTATTAATTTTGATTTTAAAACTAATTTACTTAAGTATTTGGTAATATAGTATGTCATTACACCGAATATTTAATGATTACCTGTGCTTTGGTAGAGTCTTCATTTTTTGTTGATCTGTTCCACTCGCCCAAATAATGATCCTATAAAAAGCCAATATAATGGTGTAATACTAGCATTCGGGATTTGGTCAATAAGTATTATTGAAATAAGTAATGCGTGAGAAGATATCAATAGTTTTTCCTGTGATGAATGTCCATATTTCAACTTGCGTGAGGCTAAAAAAATTGTTATAAAAATAAGGCCAAATTCAGCTATCAATCCAAACCAACCATAGACACCAAATGTTAAAATCCATTTCCCATCAGTAACTGAAACATCTTTACCTTGGTCATTAAAAATACGGTTTCTTCCCCAGCCACCCCAGCCAAATAGCGGTTTCTCGTAAGCATGCTCTAATAACATCTTTTCATTTCTAAACCTAAATTCCAGAGACTCTGTACGAGCAGCGCCACCTATCGTCGTTGCCACCTCTAGAAACGTATCATGAGGAAATAATTTATTAATACTCAAAATGGGATAACTCATTACGATTATCGCCATTATCAGAGCAATTTTAACTTGTTTTTTGGGAGAAAACATCATCAAAGCAATAATTACGGCGAAAGCATAAATAAGACTCGCCAATGTTTTAGACAAGACTAAGACAATAAGTAGAAAAAATAGGATGAAACTCGTTTTCAGACTGATAAACTGAATTTTCAAACGCCATAAGATTGCTGCGGCAATGACGCTAATTGAAACGAAGAAGCCCACCCACAAGCCATGTCCCATAAAAACCACAGCTCTAAAACCACCATTTCTAACCTGTTGTAAAAATGAATGAGGGAAGAATCCGTAGAGCATTTTGTGCAATTGGGGGCTCATTCGTATTTCATATAAGATGAAAATAGAATAAATCAATGCCGCAAGCACAATGTATTTAAATAAAAGTAATTGATCTTCTTGTTGCGAAAAAAACTTTCTACCCAAGAAAAATGGACTCATAAAAACAAAACTAACAAAGACGTTTGATAATCCATCATACATTGTTAAACCTGGTAAAAATCCTACTGGATCTTTATTTGTTAATGCCGTTAAAAATGGTGAAATTAATAGCATGATAAAAAGGACTTTAGGGATCCCCTTTAAGCTTAAAAAACCAATTCTTTGATTCTTGATAAATTTGAGGCAGAATAATACTGATAACGTTGCTATAGTATATTTATTCAGTGCAGGCAAGCCAGGAAGATCAATTTTAACGGCAACGGGTAAAAACAAATAACCGCCCAGCAGACTAAATAAAATTGCTTTGCGAATTTCTTTTGTCAAAAAGAAAAATAAGGTCACTAATGGCCAGACCATTAAAGCAAAGTAAGAAAAAGTATTGGGCATTTATTTAACCTATGAGGCTCTCAATTATTAAAGGGTTACATACGCTGACATGAGACTTTATACTATTGTACTGCTATACTCTGCATTAAAACAGAATCAACTTCAATATATCACTTAGAATCTATACAAATGGCGACGCAACAACATAAGCTATTGGCCTTCAGCCCCCTTCCCATTCTCAATTCTGGTATTGGTCATGCAGCGATATCAATTGTCGAATCAATGAATACTGACAGACTAAACGCCCGCCTTATTAGCCCATCAAGTACAAGTACTATACATTCACACTACCAAAAAAATGCCATGCCTTCACTCGTTTCAAGAGCATTATATAAATTTAATCTACCTCATATTCTACACACTCTTTCTGAAGCTTATTTTTATCATCAATTAAAACCAAATGATATTGCCTATCTATGGCCCGGTACATCATTAACCTTATATCGTAAGATTAAAGCTAAAGGAAATATTATTATTTCTGAAAATATTAATTGCCATCAGAAAATCAGCAAAAAAATTCTAGATACTGAGGAACAAAGGCTTGGTTTTACAGGTACACATATGATCACCAAAAAGTCGATTCTAAATGAAACTGAAATACACAGATTAAGTGATTTTATTTTCAGCCCAAGTCCTTTAGTTACCCAATCATTAATTGATACCAATATAGCGCAGGAAAAAATCCTACAATCCAGCTATGGTCTGCATAAATACCAACAATTAGATACGTCTAGCGAATTTAAAAAGTCAGAACGCCCCATTACTGCAATCTTTGTTGGTCGTGTAGGAATGCGAAAGGGCATCCACTTATTATTAGATTATTGGAAATCTGCTAATATTAATGGCACTTTAAAAATTATTGGCAATATTGAAGATTCCGTACGTAGCTTAATCGCGAACTACCAAAATGTAAGTAATATTCAATTTATTAACTTTCTTCCTGAGATTGAAAAAGCGTATAAAAGTGCTGATATTTTTATATTGCCTAGCCTCGAAGAAGGTAGCCCTCTTGTCACTTATTTGGCATTAGGTGCAGGATTACCCTGTTTGGTTTCTCCCATGGCCGGTGCTGGTGTTATCACCGATGGTCAAGAAGGTTTTATTATAGAGCCACATGATAAGAATGGCTGGGTTACTGCACTACAAAAATTATTCACATCGCCATCTTTACGAGAAGCACAATCCAAGGCAGCTAGAGCAAGCTCAAAGACTTTCTTGTGGGAAAATGTAGGTCGCCAGCGATCTAAGTTATTGTTAGAAAAATTAGAAGGGAAATAATATGCGAGTGCTTGTATTAGGAGGAACAGGGTTTATTGGATCACATATCGTAGATGCACTTGTTAATAACGGTCATCAAGTCAAGGTGATTGATCGCACCCTAAAACATATTCAAACTAATAATCCATTATTAGTTCAATACATTCAAGCAGACTATGGTGACTCATTTGTATTATCCGAAGCATTAATTGGGATTGATATTGTTATCCATCTAGTCACTACCACAGTTCCAGGAAGTTCAAACTTAGATCCTGTAGCTGATATACAAAGCAACCTCATTAATTCAGTAAAATTATTTCAAGCTATGAGGCATGCTGAGGTAAAAAGAATAATTTACTTTTCTTCAGGTGGTACGGTGTATGGTAATCCCAATCAAGTTCCAATCCCTGAAAACCATTCAACACACCCTATCTGCTCATATGGTATAACTAAATTAGCAATAGAAAATTATTTATATATGTTCCAAGAACTATATGGTTTCAAGCCAACTATTTTAAGACCATCAAACCCTTATGGGCCTAGACAAGGGCATTATGGTGCACAGGGGGTGATTGGTACGTTTATGAAGCAAATAATATCCCACCAACCTATCAATATATGGGGGGATGGCTCAGTTATTCGCGATTATATTTATATTTCAGATCTTGTCGATGCCTGTCTAGCTGCGGTCAACTCAGACGTACAAGGTACTTTTAATATTGGCAGTGGCATGGGTTATTCTTTACTTGATATTATCAAAGAAATTGAGAAATGTACCCAGGAAACAGCCAAAGTGAAGTTCGATCCAGCTCGTAGCTTTGATGTTAAAGAACTGGTATTAGATTCCAATCTAGCAAAAGACAAGTTTGCATGGTCTCCTAAATATACGCTTCCACAAGGTGTTTGCCTTCACTACGATTGGTATAAAAGTAACCAGAAAAACCTTGAAATTTAAAACGCCATCACACATGATTGAAAAGACTGTTGCAATGATTTCTTGAATCTACAACCGCTCTTTTAATGTCGGACGAGATGCTACGTTAGCGCTCATTTCCAATTGTCAACAACGGTTGAAAACTGAGCCACTCCAGTTGTTACAATCATGATAGACCTCATAGTTCGAACGACTATTTGTCACCGAATCAGTTTGAAAAGATCAGGCTGGACAAGGAGGCTCAGATTGACAATACTCTAGGTACGAAATGAGGTTGACACTTCATTATTTAACTATCAGCTATTTACACATCTTTTTTTTACAGTACACTTGGTACCTCTATTTATTAACTTGTCATTTATATTATATGTCTTCATCACTTGTAAGTATTATTATCCCTTGCTATAACCGTGAAAATTATGTCTCCGATGCCGTAAATAGTGCGCTAAGGCAAACATATTCAGATATAGAAATCATTGTTGTTGATGATGGTTCAACAGATACTTCGGTTGCAGTTCTCAGACGGTTTGGCGACAAAATAAAGCTTATAGAGCAAAAAAATAGTGGTGTTAATGCCGCGCGAAATGTTGGCTTTAAAGTCAGTAAGGGCGAATTTATTATTTTTCTAGATTCTGATGACTGGTTATCGGATGATATTGTTGAAAAACATATCGAAGCGACAAAAAAATGGCCATCTGTTAGTATATATTGTACTGACAGTGTTTTTATTGATGCCTCAGGTAAGGAAGGTGAATTAACTCGATGTAATTGGCCTGATGAGCCAGATTGCCCTCTTTCTTTATTTCTACTGAATCCCCCACCATTTCCAGCGTGCGAACTTTATCGAAGCTCTGTTGTTAAAAACTACGATGGTTATGACGAATCTATGCGAGCTTTCGCTGATTCCGATCTACGACTTCGTATTATGCTCAGTGGTGCTACATTTGTTAGAACCGAAGGCGGCTATGCCGCCTATAGGCCAGTTGAGAATTCAATTACAAAAAATTCACTTCGGCTACATAAATATGCGGTTATATTAACCAAAAAGCTGTATCAATATACCGATAATAATACTGAACTTGACGCTTTATTGACTGAACGGCTTCTTAGGCATAGAATGCGATGGTGGAATTCGATATTATCATTCCATACTTCATTAAAGCCTTCTTCTATAGTCAAATTTTCTTGGCACTTATATAGAGTATTACGTGTTGACCCTGGTTATATATGGTTCATTCTAAAAGATAAGCCGTGGACAATGGATAGAGCCAGACAGTTCTAATTCAAGTTTAACTGGTAAACTTGGAATATATTCATATTCGATATATTTAATTCATCACTTTCTGATTAAGTTATTACAATTTCATAACTTCAATTATGGAAACTCATTTCTCCTCATTATGATGACTGTAACTTTTTCAGTTATTTATGCCATATTTATCGATAAACTTATTGATCAAAAAGTTTTTGTTTATTAGGTAGGGTAAAGTTAAGAGATTAGATGTTTTAAATTGATCTTCTTTTGCATAAGCTTTATACCCATGTTACTTCAATAAACATTTACCATTTGCTGTTGCCCGACAATCATCATCTGCTTTAGGTTGTGTACTATCAATATTATCCCTTGCATTTACAACGTCTGTGTATGTAACTGTGCTTTTAGTTCCTGACCAACCTGTCCCTGATGAAGCAGAAGTTCCTGTAGACCAGCCAGATCTTGCCCCTGCACCTGATCCACCCAGTTTCATCTCTTGTTTATAAGTATCAGGGTCAGCAGGTTTACTATTTTCATTTTTAGAAACCTGGGATTGATCTACTACTTGCTTAACGGGTAATGCCTCTTCTTTAACTTTTGCTGCTGCTTGTTGAGCTTTTTCTTGCTTAGCTGCAGCGACTTGTGCTTGTGCTTCGGCTTTAGCGGCTGCTTCAGATGCAGCTTGTGCTCGAGCACGTTGTTCTTTCTGTGCTTGTACTTTCTCCTGTGTTTGCGCTAACACGGCTTTAGCCTGAATTGCCGCTGCTTTTGCTTGTGCAGCTTTTGCGGCCGCAATTGCAGCCTCTTGAGCTGCAGCTCTTACATCTTCTTTAGCTCTTGCTTGTGCTACGGCTTGGGCTTGGGCTTGGGCTTGGGCTTGGACTTCAGACTCTATATTCTGAGAAATTACTACTTCTGTTTTAATCGCATTAATTTGCACTTGATCAATACTGGGTAAAGATGTGTGATTTTTACAAGTATTATTCGCAGTATTTGTGGAAGAATTTGCACCTTTCTTTAAAATACACGAAGACTTAGCACCGGCTGGTTGGCTGATGGTGTTTAATTTCACCTCAAATTTATGTTCACCGTTAATGCTAATCCCTGAACCATTAGCATTACTCAATATAGTGGTATTTCCAGAAATGGTTACATTTTTAGACTTAACAGTATCTTCTTTCCGAACAGGAACTGAAATTCCATGTGTTAAAATTCCGCCCTCATCAATAATGAAATTATCTTGTATTATGACACCATCACATGATGCGCAACCTATGGCTACATTACCCATATTAATCAGTGTATTATTTTTTATCACTACATTGTGAAAAGCCTCATCAATTGAACCATACCCTGGATCGACGCTAATACCCCAGCAACGATCGTTCACTGTGCCAGCATCTTCTTTTATAGTATTACCCTCAATCGTTAGGTCATCAATTAACCCATGAACAACTAAAGAAACGCCGTAACATTTCCCATCAACAACTGCAGACTTATATAATGTATTTCCTTTAATTGTTATCCCTTTATCTGGCACAGCATTCCCATTCTGGGATGCTATATATATATTATGATCAAATGTCTTTGTTGATCCATTACCCTCGAAATGATTATTTTCTATACGACAATCGCTACATCCACCTAGCCAACCTTGTAACGAATTATTAATAATTGTAGAGTTTTTTAACACTATCCGCTCATTGAAATTATTAGCTCCACGGTCCAATGCATTATGCCCCGCGGCCTGCAGACCTACATTGAATCCTTCGATATGCAAATTATCAATTGTTAAATCATCTATATCATTAAATAAGAATATGCCACTTCCTTTTCCTGCGTCAGACTTAAGGGTTAAATTCTTTACAAAATATCCTCCATCTTGGTTAGCATTTCCCCCATCTGAAAACGAGAGACCGTTCACTCCTTGCTTGTTAATAACAATAAAGGGGGCTCGAAGAGTCGAATTTCCATAATCTGCTAACGTACACACTGATGACCGGCTGCACCTTTTGTTAAATAAATAGCTATTTTTACTTACTGTAAACTTTCCACCACGACAAAATAAAACACTATCGCCAGCAAACATCTTATTAAATGTATCCATTGCTTTAGCATAGCTACGGAAAGGGCTTGACTGCGAGCCATTATTTCTATCATCACCTGTATCGCACACATAATAATTTTTAGCAGAAACAGATGTAGTAAACACTGCTAATAAAACAAGGGCAAAGAATAGTTGTATTGATTTCATGATAACTCCCGTTGGGGCATAAGGTTTGATGTGGCTTGCATAATACCTAGCTCGCTAGGCTTATAATGCGAAATGGGGCACAGATTTTTATATTAGCTGTATTTTATGTTTCTCTAGTAGCCAATCTTTGACACGCTTCACATCTTGATTATCGGCTTGCTTGGTTTCTATTATACGCGTTGCTTTTTTCTCTTTCATCATTTCAGTAATCGTATCGGAATCAACTATTTGTTTGCCATCTGCAAACGCGTATACCAAGGAAAAATCACAAAGGCTATTAATTCGGCGAGGAATGCCTTCGCTGTAGCAATAGATCATTGCACAGGCTTCATCACTAAAAATTTCTCTATATTGTTTTGCGCCTGCTATTTGTAGGCGATATTCAATATAACGCTGTGTTTCTGGGTGATTAAGTGCTTTAAGGTGATATTCTACGCCTATTCGCTGTGCAAACTGCACTAATTCTGGCTGATTTAACTTCTCAATTAATTCGGGTTGGCCCGTTAAGATTATCTGCATAAAGATATCTGAATCGATATTTATATTTGATAATAATCGCAATTCTTCTAATGCTTGCACTGATAAATTTTGGGCTTCATCAACAATTAATACAACACGTCGGCCTTGTGCATGCTGCTCCACTACAAAGTTAATATAGTCTCGATAGCGGCCTGCGTTATCTGTCGCTGTTGATTCAATATCTAAGGCATCTAACACCCATGTCATTAGCTCACCGAAGGATTCATGGGTATTATTGATTAAGCCAATAACACAATTCTTTGCAATTTTTCTTAATAGCTTTCGGATTAAGGTTGTTTTACCTGCCCCTATTTCACCTGTTACAACTGTAAATCCAGCCTGGCTCATTAGGCCATATTCCAACATCGTTAGTGCTTTTCTATGATTTGGACTTAAATAGAAAAAAGCTGGATCGGGAACGAGATTAAACGGTTTATGGACTAAACCAAAGTGTTCTGTATACATTATTAATAGTACTGATGTGTGGGTGGTTTGTCTGATTTATTCAATACTGAACCTAGCAAATGACTGTTTTCTAACATTTGCAGTGAACGGGTGATTTCAGACTCTTTATTTTTACCATCTTCTAATACTAATAAACTGCAATCAAAGTATTTTTCTGATAGTAACACGTCATCCGTTTGCAGCAGAGGTGGCACATCAAAGATAATTAACCGCGAGTCATATTGCGCTTTTAACTCTTCTACTAAACGCGCCATCTTTGGACTTGATAATAATTCGGCAGAATCTTCTGCTCGTCCATTGCCGGGTAAAATCACCATTCGTTTAATGCCTGGGTTGATCAGTACATCTTTTAGTTCAAGATCCTGTTCAAGATAATCTTTCAATCCAACTTCAGCCTGTAAATCGAAGTAATTGTTTAACGTTGGGTTACGAAGATCCATATCAACTAACATCACTGTTTGGTTAAGTTCCATGGCTATGGCTATGGCTAAGTTTGATGCAACAAGCGATTTTCCCTCTCCCCCTGTTGGCGAAGTAATTGCTAGGGTTTGCCAATGATTAGTACGCATCTTTTGTAATACCTGCGTACGCAACATGCGAAAAACAGCTGATTGTGGGTTATTGTACATTCCAGCAATAATGCGATTTTTCTCTAAATGTTCCCTTGATGACTCTTTAACTCTTGTTTGCTGATAAGAGATATTTTCAATAGGTGATTTGAGTGGATCTGCTGCCAATTTTGTATTCTTATCATTCTTAGCTTCAGGCACCACAACTCTAGCTTGTTCGGTATGTTTTGCCTTTGCCTTGTCTAGTGCTTTTTGTATTCTATCCATTATTCTTATTTTCCTGCCTACGCTGCTACAGTAAACTTATTTTTCGTAAAATTTTAAACCAAAGAACTTCCAAATCCATTACAAAGTAATGAAAGCCTGCAACACATAAGCCTAGAAGTAAGATAGCTGCCAGTATTATTTTGAGTCTATTCCGTTTTGTTTTTTTAATATCTTGTGGGCTTGTTATTATTGGTATAACGACTAAAGGCGCGCTAGCTAATACTCGGGTTATTTGATTATAACCTCGTACGCCACCAAAGAGCATTTCAACCAATAGTGCCAAACCTAGACCTAGACCGACTGAACCTATTACCCCCATTAAGAATATTTTCTTTCTATTTGGTTTTTCTGCTTTGCTAGGCACTAAAGGGGGTTCAATGAGTGTAAAGCTCTCACCTTTATTTTCAGACTCCAAATTCTGAGCCAGTTCTGCTTCAAGTTGTTTTGCTCTTAACTCTTCGTATTTTCTTAATTTATTCTCATGATCACGCGTTAAATCATCATAAGCCCGTTTCACCTGATGGGTTCGTGCAATTCGTTCATCTTGCTCTGCTATTTTTTGTTGAACAATTTCATTACGTTCTTGCAAACGAATAGCTTCACGCTCTGAGGCGGTTATTTTTGCCGCTAGCTGTGCATATAATGGATTACGAGTACGGCTAAAAGATGAATTCGATGCTGGTTTATCTAGGGAGCTCTCTTCTTCTTTCGCTTGTTTTTCTAAGTCAGTAATTTGATTCTTTAATGCTTTGATATCAGGATGACTCTCTGAATATTTAGCTGACAGACTGTCATATTCTGCAACTGCTTGAGCTAATTTCTGAGCCGCAGTTGCAATAGGGACTTGTGTCACGCCTGCACCCCGAATTTGCGTTGTGATAAAAGGCGATATGCCTAAGATTTGTGTTCGTAGTGTCGTGGCAAGATCTTTTAGTGCTGCAATTTGGTTTTGATTATAAGCTAATTCTGTTTGCAATCGCTCTTGCACTGATAAGTTATGATCTAATAATTCAGGCAGGCTATCACTATATTGGTCTTTAAATTCGGCGATTTTCTTTTCTGTTATTTGTATTTGTTTTTGAAATTTATTGGCTTCTGCTTCTAAGAATTTAGTTGTTTCGCTTGCACGATTTGTTCTAACTTTTGTATTTTCAACCAAAAATTCTGTCACTAAATCATTCGCTACTTTTTGAGCTAATTGCGGTGACTTATCCATAAAGGAGACTTTAAACGCGATAGTTGCACGGCGAGAACGACCACTATTAGGATCGGTTACATTTGCTTCGACCATTGCTACTGCAATATTTTCACGAAATAAACCAACAATTGCAGAAACTGGTGATTTTTTACGTAATTCAGGGTAAAGGTTATATTTTTTAACTAGTGTCATAATTTTACTAGTTGTCATAATACGTTGCTTAATCACCTCAATACGCTGATCAGCGTAGCTCGTAACCGTTGAACGCACTAAATCATTTGGGATTTCTTGCGATTCAATAAGAATCAAACCTTCTGATTTATAGGTCGCTGGCAATAAATACGCTACTAATCCACTTAAAGCGATTAATAGAACCGCTGGGATTATTACCCAATATTTATGGCGACGTATTATATCTAGATAATCGCCAATTTCTTTTACTTCTTCTTCCATTTTATTCCTATCTAACTTAGATTCCTGCTAACTACATGCGGGAATGACAACTTGGTTTTACTTCTTGATTCCCGCTAACTACATGCGGGAATGACAACTTGGTTTTGATTCTTAATTCCCGCTAACTACATGTGGGAATGACAACTTTGTTTTACTTCTTGATTCCCACTAACTACATGTGGGAATGACAACTTGGTAAGAACTGCAAATTGAAGCAACATGAGTAATATAGCCGCTGCTCACTCATACTACTTGTTTTTTCCTACGTCCGTCATCCCCGAGAGCTTTTATCGGGGATCTATTTCATTCAGTTTAGAGATTCCGGCTACAAACCTGCCAGAATGACGTTCTAAATATGTGGCTGTAAGATATCTACAACTTACTACCGTGAGACCCGAATCCCATCCCAGTCATAATTTAATGTGACACTCACAGCATTGCTATCGGTCGAACGACCTGAATCTTGAGTTTGTTTGCGATAGTTATATTTAAAGTTTAAACGCAAATTTCTTTCTAATTGCCAGCTGAGTGAAGGAGAAAAGGTAATATTTTTCCGCTTTCCACTAGATTCTTCTAATGCTGATGTTGTTTCTCGATAACCAGCTAAAACATTTGCTGTTAATCGTTCAGAAATAGGGTGGGACCAAGATGCATTGATGCTGTCGCTTTCATTGACATCCCCTGTTCCTGATGGCGATACGCCTCGCGATAAATCAAGTGTATAAGTATTTATGTCATCTGTTCGAATGGCTGAAAAACCAAAGGTTGAACCCGTGCTAGTATCGTCGCTAGTTATTCCTGTCAGAGTCGATGTTCTCTCACTATTAAGCTTTCGTGCGCCAATATTACCCGTGAGGCTCCATAACTCTGATAACGCATAGGTCATGCTTGTTGATAAATTATAGTTATCATCATCGGTATTTAATGTCAGCCCTTCAGATTTATAATTTGAGAATGTTGCATTTAAACCTGCACTCAATCTTTCGCTATATTGATGTTGCCAACCGGCTGTTAATGATTTTGATTCTGTATCAGAAAAGCTAGATGTTGACGACAATCTCTCGCTGTATGAGCCATTCAATGATAATGTATCTCGCTCTGTCCATTGATAACTATACGATGGTGAAATAGAACGTGTTCGGTTGATTGATTGCGTTGCAAAGTCACCCGTATCTTCAGCCGCGGTTGATCGCGATGTTGCCTCTTGATAACTAGCAGACAAACCATACTGGCTTCGTTCCATATTATATGAACTATCGAAACGGACAAATGGATTTTCAGTATCATTATCAGATGATAAGGAAGAATATCTATCGATTTGGTAGCCAGCACTCAAACTCAACACCATGTCTTCAACTGCACGACTCAGCAAAACTGTTGGCGTCATTGCATAATGCATACTGCTTTGCTCATTTTCACTCAAAAACACATTGTCATCATAGGTCACGGATGGATTAAGTGTTGATGTGAGTGACCATTCTGCTGAGTGAGCTACTTGGATAGAAGTAGCCACCACCAAGGCAAAAAGAACTTGTTTATTTATCATCTGCAATACCTAGGCTTATGGTATAACGATAACATCGCCGCTTTTTAACAAGACATTAGTATCTAAGTCATGCCCTTTTTTAATCGAGGCATAATGTACCGGAATAGTCTGTTGTTTTGTGCCATTGCGACGTAACACAATAATATTATTTTCTTCAGCATAAGGTGATAATCCGCCAGCCAAACTAAGTGCTTGCATTACATCTAATCTTTGCACCATCACAAAAGAACCCGGCGTGTTTACTTTGCCCATGATATGTATTGAATTGCCACCGACACTGGTCACTGAAACAGTTACAACTGGATCTGATAAATATTCTTTTAATTTTTCTGTTAATGCTAGTTGCACATCGGTAACCGATTTACCTTGCGCTTCAAGCTGACCTGCTAGTGGAAAAGAAATTGTACCATCAGGCAAAATAATAACTTGTTTTTGCAAGGTTTCTTCATTCCAAACTGACACTTCTAATACATCGCCTGCATTTAATAAGTAACGTTCTGAAGCGTTCACCACGCCATTCAAAACAAAAACCAAACAGATGGCTAAACTAGATCGTAATATCATTGAAAACATATATTTACATCCTTATGTAAAAGTTAAACATATCATAGCATTAATTAAAACAAAAAAGGGAGCCGAAGCCCCCTTTTTCTTAAACAAACAATATTGTTAGCTCAATTTCTTAAACTAGACTTATGCCGCTAATGTAGCTTTACGACGTAAACCAAAGAAACCTAATAGAGCTGGTGCAAATAAGAACAATGCTGCTGGAACTGGAACTTGAGCATCTAATACATTGATGTAGAACTGATTGCTTGCTAAATCTTTATTGCCCACTGAATTATTAATGAACTCAAATACTGTACCAAAGATATTTAGCGTAGCTAAACTTGCTAAGGCTTGAGTACCTTGAGAAATACCATCAACGATTAATTCATATGTACCAGTGAAACTAGTACCATGGCTACCATTAACAAAATCAACATCTGTCACCCATACCGCTTGGTCAAATGATAATTTAATAGCTTCATCTCGCAAAGCATTATCGTCACTAGAAGGCTCACATTGAGCAGTTGATCCAATGTTTTTACAAACACCTAGACCAGCACCACCAGCATCAAGATATGCAAACGCTGATGTTGGCGTAGTGCTAACATTTGCAGTTCCCGTTGCTGTTACCGTGATTACACCTTCTGTTTTCACATAAGAGGCATAACCAGCTTCACCTTCGGTATCTGCATAATTAGCAAAATCAAAACTTGCCGCACTTGCTGACACAGAAAATACTGCACTTACTAATAAAAGCATTACTTTTTTCATAATACTATTCCTTATTTCGAATATAAAAAAATAAAAAATCAAGTAATGCAGCCCAGCCATCTCAATATAAAAACTTTAAGACCTGAAACTTTCCGACCCTGCTTCACAACAGGTTTGGCTTTTTAACTAAATTCCAAAAAAATTATAAATACTCATGTATTTATAACCGTACAACCATCATACAAAGATCATATGACAATATACTTACACCTACTTTTCACATACACAGTGTGAGTAGATGACTATAGATTACATCAGAATAAAATTGATGACTATTGTACTTTGGTACTAGTCGCTGATTTTATTTCTAAATAACCAATTCATGGTAGCTATTATACTAGATAGGCCTTTTATCACAACACCCTAATACTAGGGGTGTGGTCACTTTGCGTCTATTCGCGGCTGAAGCAGATCCTACGTGTTTATTTAGTTGGTGTGGGGTTATTATTTTAACAGCTAGATCCCGGCTACAAGCCTACCGGGATGACGGTTTGTACTGTCCTTATTCAGTAATCTGATAGGTATATGTATAGGTTGACGGTTTGCAGCGTGTGCTGTCTTTGTACCACATTACTTAGTTATATGGCTGGTGTAAGCATAGAATGGCGGTTTATTTAATAGGCATTTTTATGGGTAAAGCCCTTGAATATCGTTAAAAATATAATTTTTAAATCTAACCATAATGACCATGACTGAATATATTGCAGGTCATAATGAATGCGGCCCTCCATTTTATCTAAGGTATCTGTTTCACCTCTAAAGCCATTAATTTGCGCTAAACCGGTGATGCCGGGCTTTACTTTATGTCTCAGCATATAGCCTTGTATCTTCGATCTGTATTCTTCATTATGTGCTACTGCGTGTGGTCTTGGGCCGACTATTGACATATCTCCGCTTAAAGCATTAAAAAATTGTGGTAATTCATCTAATGATGTTCTTCTTAAAAATGCGCCAAATGGGGTGATGCGACTATCGCCTTTGGTGGCTTGCACTATATTATTGCCATCATCAGCAACGGTCATGGAGCGAAATTTCCACACTCTTATCTTTTCTCCATCAATACCATAACGTTTTTGCTTAAAAAACACTGGGCCTTTTGATGTTAATTTGATTCCTATGGCAATCATTATCATCGGTAGCGCAACAATACATAAAATAACAATGCTTAATAGAATATCTTCTAGTCTTTTTATCATGCTGTCTAAGCCAGTAAATGGTGAATCATATATACTGACAGCGGTGATACCTTGATGATCAATCCAACGTGAATTAAGCAAGTTAAAGGTAAAAAAGTCCGGTACAAAATAAACAGAAACAGTGCTATCTGCTAAATCTTCTACTAAGCCTTTTATTCGATGTTCGGCTGACATTGCTAAGGTTATATAAACAGAATCAACCTTCCCTTGTTTGCAGTCGGTTATTAGCAGCTCAATATTGCCTTTAATGTCTACAGGTTCAAACCGCGCTTCGCCCTCAGTGTTTTTTATTTTTCTATCATCATAATAGCCTACAAAACGATAGCCAGACCAATCCATCTGATTAAAGGCAAATTCTAAGCGTTTTCCAAGCGGTGTGGCACCTACAATGGCTATCTTGCGAGTGTTATATCCTCTCGAGCGTATAATACCTAATAACATTCTCACCATTGCATGCCATGATATTAGCTCAATAGGACTCGCTAGAATCCATACGGCAACGAAGGGTTCGGAATAAACCTGAGAGTGAATAACAAAAACATCTAATAATACAAGTACAAAAATACCCGTAAACCACGAGATAAGGACAATTTCTATTTCTTCACGTAGGTTAGAACCCCTCCATGAACGATATGCATCTTGAGATTCAGCAAAGAAATTAAATAAAAGAATTGAAAACAGCAAGCCCCACGTATAAACGGGCTGCCACTCGATATGAAAGATATCAATTAATGCAAAAAATGTCAGCAGTATAATGCCGCCATCTATAAGCCGCGATATTGCATTTATTTTAGAATCGTAACGTCTAATTTTACCTTGACGAGCCATCTATTTTTCTATCCTATTCTGTATATACCCTCTATCATTCAATTTGTGCATTTTTGCTTC
Organism: Methylophaga sp.; assembly: GCA_026988435.1. Classification (GTDB taxonomy): domain Bacteria; phylum Pseudomonadota; class Gammaproteobacteria; order Nitrosococcales; family Methylophagaceae. The sequence continues at coordinate 1,053 of JALSLH010000088.1, read as the reverse complement.
TCCGTCACTCCGGTATGTTTTAAGCCGGAGTCTTTCTTGTGCAGAGATCCCGGCTTAAAACATACCGGGATGACGTGGATTTTTTTGCAAGATGACGTGATTTTTTTGCAAATTGAATGATCTCGGGAATGACGGAGTTGAAAAACTACATCTTCAAGTTGCTTGGATATGCGTTGTAATAATCTCATACTAAGCCCTATTGTAAACATCATCAAATCGGACAATATCATCTTCACCTAAGTATGAACCTGATTGTACTTCAATAATCTCTACTGGTACGCGCCCAGGGTTATGCAAGCGATGTTTTACGCCTACAGGTATAAATGTAGATTCATTTTCACTTAATAACACCACTTTATCGCCACACGTTACCTCAGCTATGCCTTTAACCACAACCCAGTGTTCAGCACGATGATGATGTAGCTGCAATGACAGTGATGCACCAGGGTTGACTGATAAGCGTTTTACTTGGAATCGTTCACCGCTATCAATTGAATCATAATAACCCCATGGGCGATAACCTTTGCGGTGCATTGTCGCTTCATCACGATTTTGTTTGCTTAAACTCGCCACGATTGATTTTATATTTTCAGCTTGATCTTTACTGGCAATCATCACCGCGTCGGGTGTGTCGACGACAATGAGGTTATCTACCCCCAAGACACTGACCAAGCGATGCTCACTATGAATATAAGAATTAGTGACATTTTCAATAACTGAATCACCCACTATTACATTATTTTGTTGATCTTTTTGATGATTTTCCCAAAGTGAAGGCCATGAGCCAACATCACTCCAACCTGCATCAAGAGGAATCACAACCGCTTTATCGGTTTTTTCCATCACGGCATAATCTAATGAATCTGATGGACATTTTTCAAATTGTTCTTGGTTTAATCGAATAAAATCAAGATCTGTCTTTGACTCTGCTAAAGCCTGCTGACAACTCGATAACATATCGGGAGCAAAACGCTCCAACTCACTGATAATGGTTGAAGCCTTAAACATAAACATGCCGCTATTCCAATAATAATTACCAGAATCAAGATAGCG